>JBBRFD010000009.1:0-52195 GCA_038224985.1 Reyranellales bacterium | reverse complement strand
ACGGCTGGCACCGCGACCTGGCTCTATCGCGGCGTAGTCGAGGAAAAGAGCGCCTCGTTGCCGATGGGCAAGCGCATCGAGGTGCCGACAGCGTTCGCTGCCTTCCCGGCCGACCTCGCCCCGCCGCCGCCCGAAGCCTGGATCGAGCGCGCCTACAATCTCCGCCGCCATACGCCGATGCCAAGAGGCGGCCACTTCGCCGCGCTGGAAGAACCCGACCTGCTGGTCGAAGACATCCGTGCCTTCTTCCGCCCCCTGCGCTACGGCGCGGCGAACGACTGATGGCGACGCGGACCTTCCTGGCACGCAACGGCACCGACCGCCTCGTCGTCTCGACGATCCGCACCCATGTCATCTTCTTCCACGAGGTCGGGGTCGCGTTCAGCGCCGAGCGGAGGCGCGGCTGCCGATGGCTGCCAAGCGACGAGGCCGAACAGCCCCGCGAAATCCGCTGCACCTTCAATCAGGGCCTCGATCCATCGGCCTTCGGCGCGACACCACAGTCAGGTACCGGTTTCTTCAAACTGTCGTGCGACTACATGGCGCTGCGAACGCACTGCGTCGACGTGGTGCGCGGCGAGCCGACGCAATCGGTTCCCAACCCCGACAACGATGCACACGGCGTCCGGGATGTCCTGGTGCACTTCACCTACGACGGGCAGGAGCAAACGCTTCGTCGCTCCGGCTAGACGAAAGTAGCCGTTGCCTGCACGGCAATGGTGCCCTTGGGCGTCACCGCCCAAAGTTCGGCGCCGTCCCTGGTCGGACGGCCGATGACGTCGAAGGGCGAGGTATCGAACAGCGGGGCGCGGGCGCGGACGGAGAAGGTTTTTATCTTCTTGCCGGGCATCGAATCGCGCAGCAGATCGAAGAGGCATTGCTGCGAGAAGGGTCCGTGCACGACGAGGCCGGGATAGCCCTCGGTCTCGATGCAGTAGGTGCGGTCGTAGTGGATGCGGTGCGGGTTGAAGGTCAGCGCGGAGTAGCGGAACAACATCACCGGGTCGGGCTTGATGGTGCGCTTCCACGGCGTGTCGCCAGGCGCCGATTCACGCGTGGGAATGCCGCTCTTCTCGCCGGCCTTCACCTCTTCGCGGAAGACGGTGTTGGCGGCCTCGACGACGGCGAGGCCGCGCGGCGTGTAGATCCGGCGCGTCTGGGTCGTCACCAGCAGCGTACCGGACCCGCCGGTCCGCAACTGCACATCGGTAAACTCGGTCTCGCGGCGCAGCTTGTCGCCAACACGAATGTCGCCTTCGAAAGTGAAGGTCGAGCCGGCATACATGCGGCGCGGCAACGGGATCTTGGGCAGCACGCCGCCTTCGACAGGCAATCCGTCGAGTCCGAGCTGGGCGCGGCGCGCGTAAGAATGGAGAAAGCCAAGATGCCAGCCCGGCGCGATCGGGTCGCCAGGACCCGGCACGCTATCCTGTCGGTCGAAGGTCGCGATCATTTCCTTCAACGGCATCTCGGTGACGATGTCCTCATCCTCGATCTTGCGGCCAAGCTCTTTCTTCAATGCGTCGATATCGATGGTCATTTCTTCTTCTTTCCTGTCTTTGCCATCCCGTTCCGCCAGGCCATGGCGAGCGCACTCTTCATCGTCGCCACGTCAGCCGCAGGCAAATGGATGTGCGTATAGCCGCGCTGCTCCCAGACACCGTTGACTGCCTTGAAAATCACGGGCTCGGCAGCGACCAGCATGTCCTGCTGCTCGGGCGTCAGCTTCACCATGGCCGACGGGGCGCCGGCATGGCCGAGCGAGGCGAAGATCTTGCCGTTGACGGCGCGGAAGTCGGGATGGCCGCCATGCGCACCCTGCGTAGCCCCCTCTTGCGCGAGGGCCAGTTTGGCGAAGGCCGCCGGCGTCATTCGGCGGCGACGGCCATGCCCATCTGCTCGCAGGTCGGGGCCACGTCGGAGACGGTGGCGCGGCGCATGTCGCGGGCATACTTCTGGTCGTCGAACTCCATGCCACGATGCATGGTGCAGCGGTCGTCCCAGATCACCAGATCCTTCGCCCGCCAGCGGTGCGAGTAGACGAACTGGCGCTGCGTGGCATGCGCCACCAGCTCCTTGATCATCGCCTTGGCCTCGGCGTCCGCCATGCCGCGAATGGCGCCGGCGTGGCTCGCGACGTAGAGGCTCATGCGGCCTGAATCCTGCAGCCGGCGCACCAGCACCTGCGGCACCGACTTGAAGGCCTCGCGCTCGCTCGCGTCGAAATCGCTGAAGCCCAGCAGGGCGCGCGAATTCATGATCGAGTGTTCGGCGACCAATCCCGCGATCTTCTGCTTCGTGGCCTCGGGCAGCGCATCGTAGGCGGCGCGCATGTCGGCGAATTCGGTCTGGCCGCCGATCGGCGGAATCGAGCGGGCATGCAGCATCGAGCAATAGGCCGGCAGGCGCTTGAACGAAGAATCGGTGTGCCAGAGGCGGTTACCGAGATTGTAGAGGCGCTGACGGTCATCGGTCTTCAGGATACGGTTCTCGGCGTCGAGATTGCCGACATCGGCCATGTTCTCATGCAGGCGCAGCTTGTGGTCCTTGCGCACCTTGAAGACCGTGGTCTCGAGTGGCCCGAAATGGCGCGCGAAATCGAGCTGACTGTCGTCGTCGAAGGTCTGATCCGGAAAGATCAGCACGGCATATTTGGCGAAGGCGGCGCGGACCGCCGCCAAGTCGTTGGCTGAAATATGGGCCAGATCGACATCGCCGACTTCGGCGGCGAAACTGTCGGTGATCGGCTGGACGGTGACGGCCATCGGTTGCTCCCGATCCTGTGTGTGAATGTGATTGGACCATTGAACGCCCCCGGCCGCAAATGACTTTGCAGCGTTCCAGATGGAGATTTCAAGATGCGGTTCTGGGCCCTTTTGACCGGCTTTCTTCTCGTGGCCACGGCGGCCTTCGCCGGCATTCCCGACGAGCGCAAGGACCTGGGCAACGACGGCTTCTGGAGCGAATGGTCCGATGCCACCTTCGAACGCGCCGCGACGGAGAAGAAATTTGTAATCGTCTCGCTGCAAAGCTGGTGGTGCCCGTGGTGCCACGTCATGAACAAGGACACCTGGGCCAACCCCGAGGTGCGGGCCGTGCTGAAGGACAATTTCATCCCGGTCTTCGTCGACCAGGACGGGCGGCCCGATATCTCGCAGCGCTACGACCGCTGGGGCTGGCCCGCCACCATCATCTTCGGACCCGACGGCCAGGAGATCGTGAAGTTGCGCGGCTTCTACTCGGCACAATTCCTCATTCCGATCCTCAAGGAAACGATCAAGGACCCCTCGCCCGTCAATTACGGCACGCTGGGTGGCCCGGAGCGCGAGCGCACGCTGGCAATCGGCTTGAGCGACACGCAGCGCGCCGAGATCGTGGCCTTCCTCGAAAAGGCCTATGACCAGGCCAATGGCGGCTGGGGCAAGAGCAAGCTGGTCGACGGGCCGACTCTCGCCTGGTTTCTCGACCGCGCCAAGGCCGGCGACAAGGATGCCGAGGCCAAAGTGCGCCGCGCCCTGACGGCGATGATCGGGTTGATCGACAAGGACCTGGGCGGCATCAGCCAGGTGTCGCTGAAGCCCGATTGGTCGAAGGCCTCGAACGAATTCCCCATGTTCTCGCAGCAGGCCGCACTCAGCAATTACGCGTTGGCCAGCAAGATGTTCGGCGATGCCGCCTATCGCGATGCCGCCGACCGCCTCTACGGCTTCCTCAAGAACACGCTGCGAGCGCCCGATGGCGGCTTCTATGCCTCGATGGGCATGGCCGAGGGCCAGCCCGGCATCGACAAACGTGAATATGCCCGCGAGACCGGCCAGGCGATCCAGGGCCTCACCGCCTATGCCGACGCCACCGGCAACGAGGAAGCGCTGGCCATCGCCATCAAGGCGGCCGACTGGGCGTTGGCCAATCGCAGCCTGTCGGGTGGCGGCTTCCGCCATGCCGCCCCCTCTGAAGCGGGGCGCGACGCGGCCGGCCCCTACCTCGCCGACAATATCGAGATGGCCGCCGCCCTGCTGGCGTTGCACCGCTCGACGGGCGAGCGCAAATGGCTGGCCGCCGCGACGGCAACGGCTGACTTCGTCGCCCGCACCTTGATCGACCCGAAGACCGGCGGCTTCATGGCCTCCGCCTCGCCCGACGCCAAGCACCTGCCCAAACCGATCAAGCAGCGCGAAGACAACGTCACGTCGGTGCGCTTCTTCACCCTGCTCGCCTTCTACACGGGCGAGGCCCGGCATCGCGAGATCGCCGAGGCCGGCATGGGCTACCTCGCCTCGCCGCCGGTGCTCGACGCCTATGCCTTCCTGCCCGACGTGCTGCTGGCCGAGGAGGAACTGAAGAACGAGCCGGTGCATGTCACCGTGGTCGGCGCCAAGGACGATCCGCGCAGCGCCCCGCTTTACGCCGCCGCTCTGGCCTATCCCCTGGCCTTCAAGCGGGCGGAATGGTGGGACAAGCGCGAGGGCAAGCTGGCCAACCCGGATGTCGATTATCCCGACTTCCCGGACGGCCCGGCGGCCTTCGCCTGCACGCGCAACTACTGCTCGCTGCCGGTGACCGACGCCGCCGCCGTCCCGGGCCAGATCGACCGCTTGCAGCGCGCCCTCAAGAAGTGATTTCCGCTATACTGGCGGGATGATCGACAAGCAGGAAGTCCAGGAACTCTTCCCGACACCGCTCTGGGTCGTCGACCTCAAGGCCGATGCCGCCGCGGCGCTCAACGCCAAGCTCAAGGCCGAGATCGAGCGCATCGTGGCGCCGCGCCCAGTGATTCCCGCCGGCAGCAACTGGCAGACGCCGCAGGACTTGCACACCCGGCCGGCCTTTGCCGAATTCGTCAAGCTGCTGGAGACGGCGGCGCGCGGTGTCACGCGCTTCCTGCAGGTCGATCAGTATCCGATGGTGATCACCGGCTGCTGGGCCAATATCAATCCGCCCGGCGCCTTCCATCCGATGCACCACCATCCCAACAACTACCTCAGTGGCGTCTATTACGTGTCGATCCCCGATGCCGGCTCCCAGATCGTCTTCCAGGACCCACGCCCGCAGGCTTCGATGATCATGCCCAAGCCCAAGGAATACACGCGCCTCACCGCCAATGGCGCCAATGCCCAGAGCAAATCGGGCCGCCTCGTGATCTTCCCGGCCTGGCTGAAGCACACGGTGCCGGCCAACGAGGGCCAAAGCGACCGCATCAGCATCTCGTTCAATCTCATGTTCACGAATTTTACGGAAACGATGGCCTCACCGATGTGGGCCGCATCCGCAGGGAAGGACTAGCACATGCTCCAGGACCGTTACGGCAATACCCTTGGCACGAGCTCGGTGGCGTCGCGCGACGCCTATGTGCGCGGCGTCGATGGCCTGATGGCCGCCAATCCCGACATGGACGAGGCCTTCGAGACCGCGACCAAGGCCGACGATGGCTTCGCGCTGGCCCATATGTCGCTCGCCCGCGCCAAGCAGTTGCTCGGGCGCGGTCATGAAGCCAAGGCGCCGCTGGCCCGTGCGAAGGAACTCGCCGCAACGGCCAGCCCGCGCGAGCGGAGCCAGATCGCCATCTTCGAGAAAATCTTCGCCGGACAGGCGGCGGCGGCCGTCGAGGCGATCACAGAGCATCTCAAGAGCTGGCCACGCGATGCCATGGCGATGGCACCGGCGACCAGTGTCTTCGGCTTGATCGGCTTTTCCGGCAAGGTCGGCCGCGAGAAGGAGCAGCTTGCCTTCATCGCACCCTTCGAGAAGCATTACGGCGACGACTGGTGGTACCGCACCCAGCTCGCCTTCGCGCAGATCGAGCTGCAGCAGCACGACGAAGGCCTGCGCAACATCGAGATCGCCCTCAAGGGCTATCCGCGCAGCGCCCATGCCGCGCATATCCGTGGCCACCTGTTCTACGAGCAGGGCGAGCGCGAGGAAGGTCTCGCCTTTCTAACGGACTGGATGAAGACCTATCCGCGCGAGGGTCTGATGCATTGCCACAACAGCTGGCACCTCTCCCTATGGTCGCTCGAGACCAGCCGCATGGCCGATGCCTGGCGCATCTACAACGAGGACCTGCGGCCCGGCGCCGCCTGGGGGCCGCAGGTCAATGTCGCCTCCGATTGCGCGGCCTTCCTGGTGCGCGCAGAGATGGCGGGCGAGCCGCGCCGTCCCGAGCTGTGGCAGGAACTCGGCCAATACGCCGCCAAGTGGTTTCCGCGCTCGGGCCTCAGCTTCGTCGATATGCACAGCGCCCTTGCCTATGCCATGGCCGGCGACAGCGAGGCACTGGCCAAGCTGGTGGCCGAACCGCGCGGCTCGGCCGGCGACATGCTGCCGGCCATGGGCCGCGGCTTCGACGCCTTCGCGAGAGGCAACTGGGCGGTCGCCGCGAGCGAGATCGAGCCGCTGCTCGACAGCCACGAACGCCTTGGCGGCAGTCGCGCGCAGCGCGACCTGCTGGAATACATCGTCACCGCGTCGAAGCTGCGCGCCGGCCAAGCCGCCGAAGCCCGCCACTTCATCGAAACCCGCCGCCCGCAAAACGGCAAAAGCGGCCGCTTCCCGATCGCGGGGCTGTAGCTGTGGAAAAGAGATCCCTCGGCTTCGCTCGGGATGCCGGCTTTGGGTTGATCGCCTTCCCTAACCCCCGTCATCCCGAGCGTAGCGAAGCGAAGCCGAGGGATCTTTTTTCGCGTAGCTACGCCTGCGGCGACTCCAACCCAAACTCCTCCGCGAGCAGCTCGTACGAGCGCTTACGCTTGGCGAAGTCGTAGGTGATGGTCACCAGCATGATCTCGTCGACTTGGTAGCTCGCGGCGGCGGCTTCGATGCCGGCGCGCACGGTCTTGGGCGAGCCGACGACGCCGCGGCGGCGCATCTGTGCGAGGAAAGGCTGCATGCGCGGGTCCTTCGAGACCTCGACGGCTTCCTCGACGGAGGGAAATGGCCCGGGATTGCCCTTGGTGCGCAGGCGCATCGCCCAGACGTCGCGGCTCTTGGCCAGCAGGTCGGCTTCCTCGTCGGTCTCGGCGCAGAGCACGCCCATGGCCATCATCGGCATCGGCTTGTCGTGCAGGGCCGAGGGCTTGAAATGCGCACGATAGGAACGGGTCACGCCGTCACCGCCATCGGGATTGATGAAATGGGCGAAGCAGAACGGCAGGCCGAAGTGCGCGGCGAAAGCCGCACTGTCGTCGCTCGACCCCAGCAGCCAGACATCGGGCGCGCTTTCGCCCACCGGCTGGGCCACTACGCCATGCGCGGCATGACCGGCGGGAACGGCGTCATGCAGCCAGGCCACGAGGTCGCGTACCTGCAGCGGATAATGGTCGGCATTGCTCCAGTTGGGCTTGCCGTCGGCCAGAACGCGCATGGTGCGCTGGTCGCTGCCCGGCGCGCGGCCAACGCCGAGATCGATGCGGCCGGGAAAGAGCGTCTCCAGCATGCGGAAATTCTCCGCTACCTTGAGCGCGCTGTAATGCGGCAGCATCACGCCGCCCGATCCGATCTTCATATGCTGCGTCAGCCCGGCGACGCGCGCGATCAGCACCTCGGGCGCGGCACCCGCCAGCGCGTCGCTGCTGTGATGCTCGGCCAGCCAATAGCGGTGATAGCCCAGCTTGTCGCAAAGCTGCGCCAGCTCCAGCGTCTCGGCGACGGCCTGGGCCGGCGTGCCGCCTTTGCGGATCGGTGACTGGTCGAGAACGCTGAGGCGGAGTGTGCTGCTCACAGGCCTTTCTTGCCCATGGCGAGGAACTTGTCCTGGCGGCGGCTGCGCAGCGTGTCGGGGTCGAGCTGGCTCAACTCACCGAGCGCCTCGGCGACGACGCGACCCACGGTGTCGATGGCCTCGTCGGGCGAGCGATGGGCGCCGCCCATCGGCTCGGGGATGACCTCGTCGATGATCTCGAGTTTCTTGAGGTCGGCCGCCGTCACCTTCATGGCATCGGCGGCATCCGAGGCATTGGCGCTGTTGCGCCACAGGATCGAGGCGCAGCCCTCGGGCGAGATCACCGAGTAGATCGAGTTCTCGAGCATGTAGACACGGTCGGCCGAGGCGATGGCCAGCGCGCCGCCCGAACCGCCCTCGCCGATCACCACGCTGACCAGCGGCACGCCGATGGCGAGGCAGGTGTCGATCGAACTGGCGACGGCCTCGGCCTGGCCGCGCGCCTCGGCATCGATGCCGGGATAGGCGCCCGACGTGTCGACGAAGGTCACGACGGGAATCTTGAAGCGGTCGGCCAGCCGCATCAGGCGCTGCGCCTTGCGATAGCCTTCGGGCCGGGCCATGCCGAAATTGTGCTTGAGCCGTGAATCGGTGTCGTCGCCCTTCTCCTGGCCCATGACGACGATGGAACGGCCGTTCAGGCGGCCGAGGCCTCCCACGATTGCGAAGTCCTCGCCGAAGGTGCGGTCGCCGGCCAGCGGCGTGTAATCGGTGATCAACCGGTCGATATAGCGCTGGGTATGCGGCCGTTCGGAATGGCGGGCGACCTGCACGCGCTGCCACGGCGTCAGTTTGGAATAGATGGTGCGCAGCTGCTTTTCGACCTTGTCCTGCAGACTCATGACCTCCTTGGCGATGTCGACGTCGCCGGAGTTGGGCAGGTGCCGCAGCTCGGAGATCTTGCCTTCAAGCTCCGCGATCGGCTTCTCGAACTCGAGGTAAATGGCCATGTAAAATCAGGTGTCGCCCGGCTTCGGAATCCTGTCAACCGGCCGCTTTCCCCGCTGGGCCAGGGGGTGCTTGTCCTGCACCAGCGAGCGCAGCTTCTCGTTCAGGACATGGGTATAGATCTGGGTCGTGGCAATATCGGCATGGCCCAGCATGAGCTGCACGCTGCGCAGGTCGGCGCCGCCTTCCAGCAGATGGCTGGCGAAGGCATGGCGCAGGACATGCGGCGAGACGCGGCCAGCGTCGATGCCGGCGGCCAGCGCCGCCTCCTTCAGCAGCTGGGCGAAGCGCTGGCGGGTCAGGTGGCCGGTCTTGCCGCGCGAGGGAAAGAGAAAGCGCGAGGCCTCGCCGTCGGACAGCGCGCCGGCGCGTACATGCAGCCATTGCACGATGGCGGCGCGCGCCGGATCGGACAGCGGCACCAGCCGTTCCTTGTCGCCCTTGCCACGCACGATCAGCATCGACGGGTCGCGCTCGACGGCGGCCAGCGGCAGGGTGACGAGTTCGGAGACGCGCAGCCCGGTGCCGTAGAGGATCTCCAGCAGCGTCGCCATGCGCCCACCATCCTCACCATCCTTCTCGCGCGTGGCGGCGATCAGGCGGTCGACATCGACGCGCGACAAAATCTTGGGCAGCGGCCGGCCAAGCTTCGGTGAATCGAGCGCGCTCGCCGGATCGTCGGCGCGCATCTGTTCGGCCAGCAGGAAGCGGAAGAACTGGCGCATCACCGAGAGGCGACGCGCCACCGTACGCGGCGTCATGCCGACATAGTCGAGCGACTTCAGGTAAGCGCGCAACGCATTGGGGTCGGCATTGGCCGGGCCCTGCTTGCGCCGGCCAAGGAAGGCCAGCAGGCCGTCGAGGTCGGCCTTGTAGGCAACGATGGTATTGAACGAGGCGCCGCGTTCGGCCGTCAACATTTCGAGGAAGGCCTCGACCTCGCGAACGCGTGGACGGGGAGCCGCTTTTTTCACGTTTTCCCGTTCACAGACCGTGGGCGATGGCGGTCTCGATGGCGAAGAGACGCGCGGCGTGATCCTCGCCGACCTCGCGCAGGGCACGGACGATGGCGCCGACCGAGGCGGGGTGGAGATCGACCAGCGCCGTATCGCCCACCGCGGAACTCGCAAGAAGCGCGGCTTCGGCGCGGCGGCGGCCTTGGCCCGCCGACTGCAACGCCTGCAGCATGGCGGGTGGCAGCAACACCAGCCGCAGGTTGGCCGGCGGCGCTTCCGGCAGCTCGGTGCCGCGCGCCGGGACGTCGATGCCGGTGGCGCGGAACAGTTCGAGCAGCAAGTTGCCGCGGAGGGCGGCGCGCTGCGGATCGTCCTGGCGCATCACCTCGAACCAGCGGTTCACTTCTTCCGCCGGCAGGGTGCGCGGATTATCGATGCCGGCGATGGCGATCAGCGGCATCAGACGGTCGAGCGCGTTCATGGCGCGGGCATTGTTATAGGCGGCGGTGACCGCGAGCTTCGTCCAGGCCTGCGTCAGCTGCTTGTCGCCCAGAAGCAGGAAGCCGCGGATCGCCTCCTGCGCGATATTTGCGTATTGCGGCTGTGCCGGCAGGTTGAGCAGCCCCGTGGCCGAGGCGCGGGCCACGGTGGAGAAGAGCGGGCTGCCGCGCATCTCGCTGTAGATGGTCGAGACCGAGGTCATGACGTCGGCCGGGCTGGCGGCGTTGCGGGCCAGGGCGACGAGCTGCGCGCGCCGCGCCATACCCTGCGGCAGCGGCACGCGATCGCGCACCGCCTCGACATAGAGATCGCCCAGACGCGTGGCCTCGACGATGGCCAGCATTTCGCCGCGTTCGGCGACATCGATGCGCGTCGGCAGCGGCAGCGACTTCAGCGCTACAAGAGAGCGCATCAGCGCCGGCTGCGAAGTGCGCAGCACCGCGGGCGGCGGCGACACGAAGGCGATGTCGAGCATCATCATCGCCGGGCCATCGATGGCGGTCAGCGTCGCCGGGCCGGGTTGCACGACGCCCGTCGCCTGATCGACCAGCAGGGCGAAGGCGGGATCGCTGCTACGCATCGCGGCGACGGCGGATTGGGCACCGCCATTGTCGCTGTTGACGACGCGGCAAGCGACGTCGGCACGGCGGCCGAACGGCTCGGTCATCTGGCCGTTGCGCAGGATGGCGCAGCCGCCATCGCGCTCGCCGGCCAGCATCAATGAATTGGCGGTGGTCGTGGCGGTGAAGGGGTCGCTGAAGGCGCCAACGCCACGCACCATTTCGTTGAGGCTCTCGCCTTCGCCCATCGCCGCGAGGCGCTCGACCTTGCGGGCGAAGAGCGTCGGCAGGGGGCTGCCGTCGTTGGCGGGCGGCTGGAGGTCGCTCACCATGACCTTGAATTGCAGGTCGCGCAGCGCCCGGCTGCGCGGCGCGGCGGGCAGCGCCGAGACCAGGCGCTTGGCCGTGCCCAAGGTCGTTCCCTTCCAACCGTCGGCCGGTAAGCCGCCGGTGCGGACGCTCAGGAAGCCCGAGGGGCGATCGTCGAAACTGGCCGTCTGAGCCGAGGCGACGGCCGATTGCACGACCAGCGCGAAAAGACCGGCGGCCAGCAGGCGGAGAACTGGCAGGCGCGGGAAAAACCTAGCGCGCAAAGCGTTCACTCGGAATCGGCACTTCAAACACCCGGGTTGGAGGCTTGGGATTGATCACGGCGAGCGCCACCACAGCCATCACCAGCAGAAAGGCGACGACGGCGACGACGATCGGTCCGACACGGACGGACGGCAGGCGAAAAAGGCTTCTGTTCCTGAACGAGGGCACGGCGCGGCGAACCTAAACCTCCCCTGCCGGGGCGGCAATCTTTCCCCCGACCCAAACCGCCGTCGAATGGGGGCAAATGGCGCTCCTTGAAATGAGGGTCGGAATGGGCGACATGCAAGGGCTGCCATGGACGTCGACCCGCCCCTCACCCTGCCGCGCACAGTGGCCATCGTCGGCCTGATGGGCGCGGGCAAGAGCGCCATTGGCAAGCGACTGGCCCAGCGCCTCGCCCTGCCCTTCGTCGACGCCGATGACGAAATAGAGCGCGCCGCCGGCTGCACCATTGCGGAGATCTTCGAAAAATACGGCGAATCGGAGTTCCGCGCGGGGGAACGGCGCGTCATCGGCCGCTTGCTCGACGAGCCGCCGCATGTGCTTTCGACCGGCGGTGGCGCCTATATGGACCCCGAAACCCGTGGCCAGATGCGCGCCAAGGCGGTGACCGTCTGGCTGCGCGCCGAGCTCGAAGTCCTGTACGACCGCGTGAAGAAGCGCAGCCATCGCCCACTGCTGCGCCACGGCGATCCGCGGGAAACTCTCGAACGCCTGATGAACCAGCGCTATCCCGTTTATGCCGAGGCCGATATCGTCGTGGAATCGACCGCCCAGCCGGCCGACCGAACCACCGACGAAGTGATCGCCGCTCTCCGCCGCCATCTCGCAGCACGGGCGACGGGAGCCGCGGCATGAGCACTCCTTCGAACAATCCGCGCACCATCAAGGTCGACCTTGCCGGCCGTGCCTACGACATCGTCATCGGCGGTGGCCTGATCGATCGCGCCGGCGAATTCGCCAGGCCGCTGCTGGCGGCGCCGCGCGTCATCGTCATCAGCGACGATCATGTGGCGCCGCTCTACGCCGGACGGCTGGCGGCCTCGCTGAAGAAAGAAGGCATCGAGTCGAGCCTGATCACCGTGTCCGCCGGCGAGGGCAGCAAGGACTACGCCGCTTTCGGCAAGCTGATGAACGAGTTGCTCGACAGGCGGCCCGACAGGCGCCTCACGCTGGTGGCACTGGGCGGCGGCGTGGTCGGCGATCTCACGGGCTTCGCCGCCTCGGTGCTGCTGCGCGGCGTCGACTTCATCCAGCTGCCGACGACGCTGCTGGCCCAGGTCGACAGTTCGGTCGGCGGCAAGACCGGCATCAACACGCGCCACGGCAAGAACCTGATCGGCTCTTTCTATCAGCCCAGACTGGTGCTGGCCGATACCGAGGTGCTCGACACATTGCCGCGCCGCGAGATGCTGGCGGGCTATGCCGAGGTCGCCAAATACGGGCTGATCGACGATCCGGACTTTTTCATGTGGCTGGAGACCAATGGCCCGAAGATGCTGGCGGGCGACCGCACCGCGCGCGTCCATGCCATCGAGAAGAGCTGTCTTTCCAAGGCGCGCATCGTGGCGGCCGACGAGCGCGAAACCGGCGACCTGCGCGCCCTGCTCAATCTCGGCCATACGTTCGGCCATGCGCTGGAGGCCGAGACCGGCTTCGGTCCCGACCTGCTGCATGGCGAGGCGGTCGGCGCCGGCATGGCAATGGCGTTCGATCTGTCGGCCCAGCTCAAGCTCTGCGCGCCCGCCGAAGCCGAGCGCGTGCGCCGTCACCTCGCCGCCGTCGGCCTGCCGGTGCGGCTGCGCAGCATCGGCGGCGACAACCGGCGGTCCTGGTCGGCGCGGAAGCTGATCGAGCATATGCGCGGCGACAAGAAGGCCGTGGGCGGCAAGCTCACCTTCATTCTGGCGCGCGGCATCGGCCAATCCTTCGTGAGCCGCGATGTCGGCGAAAGCGATCTCGTGCCGCTGCTCGACGCCGCCATCGCGGCCTGACGCCGGCAATGGAAGCCGAAATCCATCTCGACGTCAGTCTCCAGGTCGCAACACCACTGGTGCTGGCCTGCCTGTTCGCCGCCGGCTACCTGTCGGCGGCGGAGACGGCTATCACCGGCGTGTCGCGCCCGCGCATGCATCGGCTGGCCCAGCAGGGCAATCGCCGCGCCGCCCTGGTCAACGGGCTGCTCGACCGCAAGGACGCCGTCGTCAGCGCCACCCTGATCGGCAACAGCGTGCTCAATATCTTTTCAGCCGCACTTGCCACCAAGGTGCTGACCGACCTGTTCGGCACCGCCGGCGTGTTCTACGCGACGCTGGCCATGACCGTGCTGGTCGTGCTGTTCGTCGAGGTGCTGCCCAAGACCTGGGCGCTGGTGCAGGCCGACCGCATGGCGCTGATGCTGGCACCGTCGCTCAATATCGTGCTGATGTTCCTCGGCCCGATCTCCTCGGCCGCCGCGCGGGCCGCCCGCTTCTTCCTCGGCCTGCTCGGTATTCGCAACCGCAGCGAGGACGACGCGCAAGCGCAGGACGACATGCTGCGCGGCGCCATAGACCTGCATGGCACGGGCCAGTCCGACGAGGCCGCGCCGACCGAGAAGGCGATGCTGCGCTCGGTGCTCGACCTCGGCGACCTCACCGTGGGCGATGTCATGACCCATCGCGGCAGTGTCGCGTTGATCGACGCCAACCTGCCGATCGACGAGATCGTCACACAGGCGCTCGTCACTCCCTACACCCGCATCCCGCTCTATCGCGACGAAGCCGACAATGTCGTGGGCGTCGTGCACGCCAAGGACCTGTTCCGCGCCGTCCGCGCCGTCGACGACATAACCATGGTCAAGGTCGACGATGTCATGACGCCACCCTGGTTCATTCCCGAGACGACGACCCTGTTCAACCAGCTCGAGGCCTTCCGCGCCCGTCACGAGCATTTCGCCATCGTCGTCGACGAGTATGGCGGCCTGCGCGGCATCGTCACCCTGGAAGACATCATCGAGGAGATCGTCGGCGAGATCGAGGACGAGCACGACGCCATCAAACGCAAGGTCGTGCAGCGCGAGGACGGCAGCGTCGTTTGCAAGGGCGACCTGCCGGTGCGCGACCTCAACCGCGCCTTCCACTGGAACCTGCCGGAGGACGTGGCAACGACGGTCGCCGGCCTGGTGCTGCACGAGGCCCGGCGTATTCCCGAGGTCGGCCAGACCTATGCATTTTACGGATTTCGCTTTGAAATTCTGAAGCGCGAGGGCACCCGCATCGCCGAGTTGCGCGTCATGCCGCCCGCCGCCATATAAATCCCACCAGCGTTTCCTTCAGTAAAGAGGTTCCCCATGCCGCTCTCGCCGCCAGTCGGGCGACAGCACCTGCACACGCGACGCGTTACCTGTCAGGGCTTCTTCCGCGACGACGGTCTCTGGGACATCGAGGGCCGCATCACCGACGAAAAGAGCTACGAGCATGCCAACGAATGGCGCGGGCCGCTCAAGCCCGGCGATTTCGTCCACGACATGTCGATCCGGCTCACCATCGACGACCGCTTCTTCATCGTCGATGTCGAGGCGGTGACCGACAAGTCACCCTACAAGATGTGCGGCAACATCGCGCCGGACTTCAGGAAGATGATCGGGTTGCGCATCGGCGGCGGCTTCCACAAGGCCGTGCGCGAGCGGCTGGGCGGCATCCATGGCTGCACCCATATCGTCGAGCTGCTGGGACCGGTCGCCACCACCGCCTTCCAGACGGTGTCGTCGCGCAAGGCCAGCGATCTTGCCCGCGCCCAGCGCGAGAAGGCGGGAACCGAACCGCCGACCGATGCAACGCCCAAGCCACGCCGGCGGCCCTATATGCTCGATACCTGCCATACCTGGGCGTCGGACAGCGAGATCACCAAGCGCTGGGTGCCGGATTTCTACACCGGCCCCGATGCCGAAGCGGTGCGCGCCGCCGTTGCCGGCAAGGAAGTCGAGATGGAGGGATAGCTTTCCGGGATTGCGGAGATAAGGTCTTCTCAACTTCCTTGGGTTTACACCACTGCCGTCGAGACATGTTTTCTTTCGTGCGTGCTCGCTGCTTTCTGAAGCGCCATTGCCTAGCGACCCGGCCTGGGTTGAGATGGAACTCATTTGACATATGCAACCGTCGGTAAGTTGACCAAGCCCTGATATCTGCGTTCTTGTCGTGTTCGCAACTATTTTGAGAACAACACATGAGCTGGCGCTTCGAGACGAGAGACCAAGCTCCGCCGTTGCCGATCACGACCCTGTATCTTCTCACCGGTTCTTTACAGGGCGGCGCTCTCTGGTTTCTGCACGAAGCCGGTCGGGCGGGATCGTGGCCCGCGACCGAAGCAACGACTTTCAAGCCTCTGCTGGCCAAGGCGATCTTCGTGCCTGCTGTCCTCCTGATGGGCATCGGCTTCATTCGACCGAAGTCACTGACATTATGGGCCGTCGTCACGGCAATCCTGTCCACCGGATTGAGCCTGCATTCGGCACTTCGTGAAGGGCTGACGCAGGATCGCGGCTATATCACCCTCGAGCAGTTCGACTTTTACTTTTTCTTGGCTGGTCTTTTCTTCGTCTGTCATGCGCTTGTCGCCGCAGGCGATCCCGACCGCAAATGGCTTGCCGACTTTCCAACCTACTTCGATGTGTCCTGGCGACAGGCAACCCAGCTGGCTCTTGCCGGCGTTTTTGTCGGATTGTTCTGGGCTGTGTTGTGGCTGGGCAGCGAGCTGTTCGGCCTGATTGGCGTCGAAATCTTTGCGACGATCATCGGAAAAAGCTGGTTCTGGATTCCCGCCACGACACTGACGACCGCCGCTGCGCTGCTGCTCACGAGCTGGCGCGTCGCGATGGTACGCGGCGCCCGCATTTTACTGCTCGGCCTGCTGTCATGGCTGATGCCGCTCATGGCATCGATCGGTCTGGCATTTCTTCTGGCGCTGCACGTCACCGGGCTTGACCTGCTGTGGACGACAAGACATGCGACCGCCAGCCTGCTGTCGGCCGCCGCTGTGCTGATCCTCCTGATCAACAGCCATTTTCAGGATGGCCGGCCCCGAAAGTCGCCGGGTCAGGTTCCTGGTTTACACGAGACTGGCCGCCGCAATCATGCTGACGCCCCTGACATTACTGGCGGCCATCGGATTGGCCATGAGAGTTGGACAGCATGGGTGGACGACGTCGCGTATCGTGGCGCTGGCCTGCGTGATGGTCGTCGGATGCCATGCCGTGGGCTATGCCATTGCCGCCTTGCGCTCGGGCACGGCGCTTCGCGGGCTGGCGACGACCAATGTGTTGTCGGCCCTGATCACGGTGGCGATCGCATTCGCCTTGATGACTCCGATAGCCGATCCGGCCCGTTTGGCCGTTGCCGACCAGGTCAACCGGCTGATCGCGGGAAAGATCGCGGCGGACAAGTTCGATTTCCGCCTGCTCAGGTTCCAGACCGTTCGCTATGGGCAGGAAGCGCTTCAAAGGCTCAAGAGCCTTCAGGACGGACCGAATGCTCCGCAGATCGTGGCGAGAGCGGTACAGGCGCTCGACCTCAACTTTTCCAGCTACGAGTCGTCCTGGCCTCTCGAGGAGGCAACGGAATCGAGCCGCATCGAGAATATCGCAGTCGCCTATCCCACCGGACAGAGTCTGCCGGAGAGTTTTGTCCGGCAGGACTGGAATACGCGGCAGCGGCCGGACTGGGTGCCGCGATGCCTCGTGACGGCCCGACAAAAGTGCAAAGCGATCCTGATCGATGTCGACGGCGACGGCGTGCTCGAGGTCGTTCTGATCGACGACGACTACGCGGGAAGAACGATGGTCATCAGACGGGGCACCGACGGCGCATGGACGTTGATGGGCATGATCGACAACGTCTCCTGCCCGGGCGTTCGCGACGCCTTGCGTTCCGGCAGGTTCGAACTGGCGCCGGCACAGCACATGGATATCCTTGCCGCAGGCCATCGCCTGCGCTTCGTTCCCCGATGCTATCCGACAGCCCGGCCTTGAAGTCCGGCACGGTTGCGCTCCGGGCGTCGCAGAATGACGATTTCGGCGAGGCTCAGCGAGGCGCTCGCGCGAGCTTCCGGCTATGACCTCCTTGCGTCTTCCCCAGGCGTCAGCGTCGTGATGGCGAGTGCATGCAGGCCGGCATCGAGTTCGGCCTTAAGCGCGGCATAGACCAGGCGCTGGCGGGCGAGGCGGTTGTGGCCATCGAAGGCCGCCGAGACGATCTCGACCTTGAAATGCGTCTCGCCGCCCTCGCGCCATCCGGCATGGCCGTGATGCTTGGCGGATTCGTCCTCGATGGCGAGCCGCACCGGCGCGAAGCGCTCGCGCAACTTGCTGTCAATCGCCGTCGCCACGTTACCCATGAAATTGCCTCGCTTGCCGGAAAGCCATGCAGAACTCATATTCAAGAGATGGCACGGCGGCGAGCAAAAGATCTGGCGGCAATCGACGGCGCGAAAACCTCCGAAAGGGTTTGCGAGGCGGCGGGCTGCCGCATGGCTGGAGAATACCGCGCGCCGCGGGCCCGCGATCAGCTCGACCAGTACCGCTGGTTCTGCCTCGAGCATGTCCGCGACTACAACAAGAACTGGGACTATTTCGCCGGCCTCGGCGCCGATGCCATTGAGGCCCATATCCGCGCCGATACGACCTGGCGGCGCCCGGTCTGGCCGCTGGGCGGCCGCCGTGCCGGCGGCGCCCGGATTCGCGATCCTTTCGGTCTCGCCGACGACGCCGGACTGGCGGAAAAGCCGCCACCGCGCATGGATGGCAGCGAGCAACTGACCTCCGAAGAGTACGATGCGCTGGCCACTCTTGAACTTTCATGGCCGATTAACCAGTCCAGTCTGAAATCTCGTTACAAGGAACTGGTCAAACGCCACCATCCCGATGCCAATGGCGGCGCCCCCGAGGCGGAGGAAAAGATCAAAGAAATCAACGCCGCCTATTCCACCCTGCGGGCTTCGGAGCACATCTCGCCCGAGTAGCCGCCGGCATGGTTACGTCAGAGTGACGCAGGCCTTGCAGGGGTGCCCAGCCTTTGCCGGCTTGCAGCGCACAAAACGGCCTGCGACACTGTGTTTGCCCGCACTTTGGCGGGCTTTGTTTTGGGATTGGGTGTGATGGCTTCGACGACGACCGCGGCTCGGCAAAACATCACGGGCATGCCCGACATCAAGGTTTCCGCCCGTCAGCTCTTTGGCATCGATACCGACATGGAAGTGCCGGCCTTCAGCGCCACCAGCGAGCATGTGCCGGAAGTCGACGACTCCTACCTGTTCGATCATGACACGACGATGGCGATCCTCGCCGGCTTCGCGCACAACCGCCGCGTCATGGTCCAAGGCTATCACGGCACCGGCAAGTCGACGCATATTGAGCAGATCGCCGCCCGCCTCAACTGGCCCTGCCTGCGCGTCAACCTCGACAGCCACATTTCCCGTATCGACCTGATCGGCAAGGACGCCATCGTGTTGAAGGACGGCAAGCAGGTCACGGAATTCCGCGAGGGCATCCTGCCCTGGGCGCTGCAGAACCCGACCGCCCTGGTGTTCGACGAATACGACGCCGGCCGCGCCGACGTGATGTTTGTCATCCAGCGCGTGCTTGAGGTCGACGGCAAGCTCACCCTGCTCGACCAGAACAAGGTCATCCGCCCGCACCCGGCCTTCCGCCTGTTCTCGACCGCCAACACGGTCGGCCTCGGCGACACCACCGGCCTCTATCACGGCACGCAGCAGATCAACCAGGGCCAGATGGACCGCTGGTCGATCGTGACGACGCTCAACTACCTGCCGCACGACCAGGAAGTGAATATCGTCGCCGCCAAGACGCCGATCTACGATACCGAGGAGGGCCGCAAGACGCTCTCGGCCATGGTGGCGCTGGCCGACCTCACGCGCGCCGGCTTCATTGCCGGCGACATCTCGACCGTAATGTCGCCGCGTACCGTGATGACCTGGGCCGAGAACGCCCGCATCTTCGGCGGCGATATCGGCTTTGCCTTCCGTCTCACCTTCCTCAACAAGTGCGACGAGGTCGAGCGCTCGACGCTGGCCGAGTACTACCAGCGCTGCTTCGGCAAGGAATTGCCGGCGTCCAGCGGCAAGGGTGGAAAGCTGCACTAGGAAGAGAGGGCCGCCATGGCCAATCCAAAGGACTCGACCCCTCTCGAGGAGTTCCGCCGCGTCACCGCCACCACCATGCGGGCGGTGTCGCGCAAGGACGTCAACGTCTCCTTCGTGCCCGACGGCGGCTCGCTGCTGGGCCAGGAAGCCCGCATCACCGTGCCGGCGCGCGACCTGCCGGTCGAGGATGTGAGCCGCGTCCGCGGCGAGGCCGATTCCATGGCGCTAAAGCTGCGCCACCACGACCGCAAAACGCATCTGCGCCGCGTCCCGCGCGGTGAATCGGCTCGCGCCATCTTCGAGGCCGTCGAGCAGGTGCGTGTCGAGTCGCTGGGCGCCCGCAAGATGGCCGGCGTCGCCGACAACCTTTCCGCTTTGTGGCGCCAGCGCTCCGACCAGCGCGGTCATGCCCGCATCAAGACCAAGGACGACGCGCCGCTGGCCGACGTCATCGGCCTGATCGCGCGCGAACAGATCCTGGGCACCCCGCCGCCCGACTCGGCCAAGGCCATGGTCGATATGTGGCGCGCCGATATCGAGGCCGCCGCCGGCAAGGACTTCCAGAAACTGAAAGAGTCGCTGGGCAACCAGGATTCCTTCGCCAAGGTGGCGCGTCAGCTCATCCGCGACCTCAAGCTCGGCGACGAATCGGCCGACCTGCAGGACGACGACACCGAGGACTCCAAGGACCAGGAGAACGCCGACGGTCAGTCCAACGAGACCGGCGACGACCAGAACGAGTCGAGCGAGACCCAGGGCTACGGCCAGCAGGGCGAGGAGACCGAGGACGCCTCCGAGCAGGACGACGCCTCGGAGACCAGCGCCGACCAGGCCCAGACCGAGATGCAGATGGGCTCGGGCGACGAGGAAGAACCGGGCCGCGCCGAGCGCCCGTGGCTGCCGCCTGGGGCGCTCTCCAACGAGCCGCTCGGCCAGCAGTACCACGCGTACACCGTAAAGTTCGATGAAGTCGTCGAGGCCGACGGTCTCTGCGACGCCGAGGAACTGGGCCGGCTGCGCAATCATCTAGACCAGCAGCTCGCGCATCTGCAGGGCGTCATCGGCAAGCTCGCCAACCGCCTGCAACGCCGCCTGATGGCGCAGCAGAACCGCGCCTGGGAATTCGACCTCGACGAGGGCATCCTCGATGCCGCGCGCCTGACCCGCGTCGTCACCAATCCGATGCATGCGTTGTCGTTCAAGACCGAGCGCGACACCAACTTCCGCGACACGGTAGTCTCGCTGCTGATCGACAATTCCGGCTCGATGCGTGGCCGGCCGATCACGGTCGCGGCGATGAGCGCCGACATCCTCGCCCGCACGCTCGAGCGCTGCGGTGTGAAGGTCGAGATCCTGGGCTTCACGACGCGCGCCTGGAAGGGCGGCCAGAGCCGCGAGCAGTGGCTCGCCGCCGGCAAGCCCGCCAATCCCGGCCGCCTCAACGACCTGCGCCATATCGTCTACAAGAACGCCGACGCCCCGTGGCGCCGCGCCCGCAAGAACCTCGGCTTGATGCTGCGCGAGGGCATCCTCAAGGAAAACATCGACGGCGAGGCGTTGCTCTGGGCGCATAACCGCCTGCTGCCGCGCCCCGAAGAGCGCAAGATCATGATGGTGATCTCGGACGGCGCACCGGTCGACGATTCGACGCTGTCGGTCAATCCCGGCAATTACCTCGAACGCCACTTGCGCGATGTCATCGACTGGATCGAGACGCGCTCGCCGGTCGAGCTGGTCGCCATCGGCATCGGCCACGACGTCACGCGCTACTACCGCAAGGCCGTCACCATCGTCGACGCCGACCAGCTGGGCGGCACGATGATGGAACAGCTCGCCTCGCTGTTCGACGAGGACGACAAGAAGGAAGCCCGCACACAGCGCACCGGCAAGCGCGCCGCGCCCAAGCCCACGGGCAAGCGCGCGGCTTGATTTCCTCTCCTCGCCACTTCGTGGAGAGGAATCAGGTCGCGTTCGGCAGCTGCCAGATTTTCCGGTAGATCGAAATCGTGCGCCGCCAGGCCAGCGAGGCATCCCGCTTGTCGTAATCCGGCGAGCGCGGGTTGTAGAACTCCGCGCCCGAGCTGTAGCGGAAGAACTGGCCCTCGCGATTGGCTTGCTTCACGCGCTGGGAAATATCGGCCACCTGGACCTGTCCGGGAACTTTGCCGCGATCGCTGTAATGGCCGATGAAGGTCTCGTAGATCGAGGCGAGCTCGGCCGGCGGATTGTCGATGCGCACGCACCACACCGCCACGCCATGTGCGGCCTTGCGCAGGCTGCCATTGACCGCCCAGCGGCCGCCCGGGCCGAAGCCGAAGGCGCCGATGCGTCCATTGCATTCGAGACGATTGCGGATCCAGTCGTACCAGACCGCGACGATCTCGCCGGGCTTCTCGGTCTCGATCTCCTGGGCGATGCGCTCGGCCTCCAGGGGATCGCCGGCTGTCTTGCCACCGGCCAGATCGACGACCAGACCCAGGATGCCCTCGAAGGCGAGCGCCGTTCCCATGGCCTCGAAATCCGGTGTCATGCCCCAGCCGTCATGGACGATGATGATCGCCGGCCCCGGCGACTTCATCGGCTTGTAGAGCCTGGCGCGAAACTTGATGTTGCCCGGCATGGTCATCGACACCGCCTCGGGCGGCGGCAGCACCGGCATGGCCAGCTGGGCGGGGACGGCGGGCGCGGCAACGAGCAGGGCGCCGGCGAGTGCCGAGCGTCGCGACAACGGGCGTTTGAAGATCATGGCGGTCAATCTATGTCGTCCCTGCCGGACGCCACAACCCCGCGCATGATAAAGACGGCCATGCGCCTTGCCCTTCGCCCTCTGCTCGTTCTTGTCCTGCTGACCGCCGCCGCCTGCACCGCATCGCCGCCGCAAAACGGGGCGCTGGCACAGGAACAGCCCTTCCAGATTCGCGCGACGGCGCTGCCGCTGAAGCTCGACGATGCCGCCGCCACGCAAATTGGCCGGCTGATCTGGCGTGGTGGCATATCGCTGGCGGGTAATTCGGCATTGTTCGGCGGCTGGTCCGATCTTTACGTGGCGCCCGATGGCCACTCGCTGAAGACGATCTCCGATGTCGGCGGCTGGCTCACCGCCACCATCGACTACGACACGCGCGGCCACCTCACCGGCCTCAGTGCGGGCCGCATCGGTCAACTTCATGGCCTCGACGGCAAGGCGCTCACCAATAAGCGCGACGCCGATGCCGAGTCGATGGCACGCCTGCCCGACGGCTCGTGGCTGGTGGGCTTCGAACAGCGCCACCGGATCTGGCGCTATCCCGCTGGCGACGAGGCGGCCGGCAAGGGCCTGGCCGGCACCCCGGCGCCGATCGAGGGACCGCCGCAGCTGACACGCCAGCCGTCGAACGGGGGCCTTGAAGCGATGGCTGGCCTGGCCGACGGGCGCGTGATCATGCTGAGCGAGGAATATTCCGAGGCGCCCGGCACGACGATGGGCTGGATCGGCGAGCCCCTTCCGGAAAAGGCGGGCGAGAAGTATCGCTGGCAGGCCTTCAACTACGCCACCATTCCCGACTTCCGTATCACCGCGATCGCGGCCCTGCCCGATGGCTCCTTGGTCACGCTCGAGCGCGCTTTCGACATGCTGCGCGGCGTGCGCGTGCGGGTGATGCATTTCGATACCGCCCAGCTCGTCCCCGGCGGCACGGTCACGGCCACGGAACTCGCCCGGCTGGCCACGCCCTATGCGGTCGACAATCTCGAAGGTGTGGCCGCGACAACGGGACCGCGCGGCGAGACGCTGCTGTGGCTGATCTCGGACGACAACTTCAATCCGCTGCAGCGGACCATCCTGCTGCTCTTCGAAATGGCCAAATAGGTAAAGAAAAGGCCCCTCGAAGGGGCCTTTTCGTGTGCGCCGGAAACGACCCTCAGGCCGCTTTCTTGGCGTCCTTCTTGGCCTTGGCCGTCACGACACGGCGCTTCAGCACGGTCATTTCCGGCGTCAGCTTGCTGTTGTTGGTGGCCAGCAGATAGGCGTCGATGCCGCCATTGTGCTCGATGGTCTTGATGCCGCGCGGGGTGAGCCGCAGGCGGATCGAATGGCCCAGCACGTCGGAGAGGACCGAAGCGACCTGCAGGTTCGACATGAAGCGGCGCTTCGACTTGTTGTTGGCGTGGCTGACATTGTTGCCGTACTGGACGGACTTGCCGGAAAGGGCGCAACGACGGGGCATGGTGCTATCCGCTTGAAAAAACGATCCCGCCAAGAGGGCGGGAAGGCCGGTTTTCTAAGGGTTTGACGGAGTTCCGTCAAGCCACCGGATCGGGCAAATCCGTTTGCCTGGCGCCTCCGGCATCAAGCAAACCAGTCGACCACCCGTTCACTGATATCCTCGACCTGATCCTCGGGAATCACCCGTCCCCGGGCCGAAATCCCGGCTTTATGGACGGTTTCGGGGTCGCCGGAGACCAGCGGATGCCACCAGTAGAGGTCCTCGCCCTTGTGGACCAGGCGATATGCACAGGTTTTAGGCAGCCAATCCATCTTGGCCACGACCTTGGGGGTGAGCTGGATGCAGTCCGGGACGATCTTCTTGCGGTTCTTGTAGTCCCGGCACTGGGCCGTCTTCGGGTCGAGCAGCTTGCAGCAGGTGTCGGTCTGGGCCAGCTCGCCGGTGCCCTCGTATTCCAGCTTGTTGACGCAGCACATGCCGCAGCCGTCGCAGAGCGACTCCCACTCCTGCTGGTTCATCCGGGCGAGCGACTTGCGCTTCCAGAACGGCAGTTCCTGCTCGGCAGCGGCGCGTGCGCGCTTGAGGAAGGATTTAGCGGCCATGGAAGCTCTCTAGCATACGGCGGGCCGCCGCCGCAGGGGTCGTCCGGCCGTTTTCCACCTCTCGTTCGAGGCCGCCCACGATCTTCTTCACCTCGGGGTGTTTGCGCAATTCGAGGAGCAGGGTCTCGCCCACTTCGTTCCACATCCAGGCCCGTGCCTGCTCGGCCCGGCGCCGCGCGATGCCCTTGTCGCCCACGGCGGCCAGGAAGCGGCCCACGACATCCCAGACCTCGACCACGCCCTCGCCCGCCTGGGCCGAGCAGGTCTTCACCTCGGGCGTCCAGTTGGCCGTCGGCGAGCGCAACATGCGCAGAGCGTGCTGATAATCGGCGGCCGCGCGCTGCGCCGCCGGCTTGAGATCGCCATCGGCCTTGTTGACCACGATCAGATCGGCCAGCTCGATCACGCCACGTTTGATGCCCTGTAGGTCGTCGCCACCGCCCGGCAGGAGCAGGACGATGAACATATCGACCATGTCGGATACCGCCGTCTCCGACTGGCCGACGCCCACGGTTTCGACCAGCACCGTGTCGAACCCCGCGGCCTCGACCAGCAGCATGGTCTCGCGCGTCCGCCGCGCCACGCCGCCCAGAGTGGAGCCGGCGGGCGACGGGCGAATGAAGGCAGTCTCGCGGCGCGATAACTCTTCCATGCGGGTCTTGTCGCCCAGGATCGAGCCACCGCCGCGCTTGGACGAGGGATCGATGGCCAGCACGGCCAGCGAACGGTCCTTGTTGAGCAGGGAAAGGCCGAAGCGTTCGATGAAGGTCGATTTGCCGACACCGGGCACGCCGGTGATGCCCAGCCGCACGGACGTGCCGCTATGGGGAAGGACTTCGGCCAGCAGCGCGTCGGCGCGCTCGCGATGATCGGCGCGCGTCGATTCGATCAGCGTGATGGCGCGGGCCAGCGCGTGTCGGTCGCCGTCCAGCAACGGCTTGAGCAGGGGATCGCCCATGGGCCGCCAGAACTATCAGCCGGGACGGCGCAAGGCCAGCAAGGCCGCCACCGTGGCCGCGCCGTAGAAGAACGCCAATGTCCAGCCGAGGCCAGGATCGCCAAAGGCGTCCATCGCCGCCCCGGTCAGCGGCCGGCCGACCAACCCACCCAGGATGTAGAGCATGCTGAAGGCGGTATTGGCGCGGGCAATGTCGCCGCCCTTGAAGCGCTGACCGAGCAGCGCCAGCGCAACGGGATAGATGGCAAAGGAAATGCCGCCCCAAAAAAGGATGACGCCGATCACCGCCGGCGACTGCGCCGGCACGTACGGCAACGCGCCGATCAGGATGGCGCTGGCCAGCGTGCAGCCCGCCAGCACGGCCCGGCGATCGAAATGGTCGGCCATCCAGCCGATCGGCCATTGCAGCACCAGGTTGCCGATCACGAAGGCCGAGAGCCACAGCGAGCCGGTCTCGGCCGAAACGCCGGCGCCGACGGCATAAACGGGCAGGAAGCTGAACGCGACCTGCTCGCCCAACCCACAGGCGAAGCCCGCGAACATGGCAAGGGGCGCGGCCGCCAGAACGATGCGAAAGCCGCTGTTGGCGGTATGCTCGATCGCTGGCGCGCTTTTCCAGTAAGGCAGCAGCGGCACGGCGACCAGCAAGGCGAGCCCGGCGGCAGTAAGGAACGGCGCCGGTCCATAGACACCCACGACCTGTAGCACCAGAGGCCCCAGTGCCATGCCGAGCGCCACGAGCATGCCGTAGAAGCTCATGACCCGGCCACGCCGCTTTTCATCGACAGCGACGTTCACCCAGATCTCGCTTACCACCCACGGGACGCCGCCGGTGATGCCATGCAGCAGGCTGAGCACGAACCAGACGGCGGGATTGCTGGTGAGCGTATAGGCGACCGAGATGACCGAGCCGGCGACGACGGCGCTGACGATCAGCGGCACCGCGCCAAAGCGCGCCGCCATCGACGGGATGCGCGTGCCGAAGGCCAGCATGCCGATGCCCCAGGCAGCCGAGATCACGCCGATGGTGAATTTGTCCGCGCCCTGCCGTTCCAGCGCCAGCGGCACCAGCGGCAAGGCCACCCCCGCCTGCAGGCCGATGGCGGCACAGGCGAGAAAGACCGGCAGAAGGGCGCGCCAGGGAGATGGTACGGAGCTACTCGGCGACACGGAGGTGGCCTTCGGCGCGGAACGACGGCGGCTCCTCGACCTTCGCGACCGCGCTCTCGGCCTGGGCCGCTTCCTGCTGGCGGCGCCACATATCGGCATAGAGGCCGTTCCTCGCCAGCAGATCGGCATGCGTGCCGCGCTCGGCAATGCGGCCGCGGTCGAGCACGATGATCTCGTCGGAATTGATGATGGTGCTGAGGCGATGGGCGATCACCACCGTGGTACGACCACGGCTCACCTCTTCCAGCGAGCGCTGGATTTCCTGCTCGGTGCGCGTGTCGAGCGCGCTCGTCGCCTCGTCGAACAACAGGATGCGCGGGTTCTTGAGGATGGTGCGGGCGATGGCGACGCGCTGCTTCTCGCCACCGGACAGCTTCAGGCCGCGCTCGCCCACCATGGCCTGATAGCCCTCGGGCAGGGCCACGATGAAGTCGTGGATGCGCGCCAGTTTGGCCGCGGCCTCGACCTCTTCCTTGGTGCAGTTGGGGCGGCCGTAGCAGATGTTGTAGTAGATCGTGTCGTTGAACAGCACGGTGTCCTGCGGCACCACGCCGATGGCGGCGCGCAGGCTCTGCTGCGTGATCTCGCGGATGTCCTGGCCGTCGATGCGTACGCTGCCCGCCGCGACGTCGTAGAAGCGGAAGAGGATGCGCGACACCGTCGACTTGCCGGCGCCGCTCGAGCCGACGATGGCCACCGAATTGCCGGCGGGCACGCGGAAACTGACATCGTGCAGGATCGGCCGCGCCTTGTCGTAATGGAAATCGACATGCTCGAAGACGATCTCGCCGCCGCCCACCGCCAGCGGCTTGGCATCGGGCTTGTCGGCGACCTCGGCCGAGACATGCAGCAGGCCGAACATCTGCTCCATGTTGACCAGCGCGTTGCGGATCTCGCGATAGGCGAAGCCCAGCATGTTGAGCGGCTGGTAGAGCTGCAGCAGGAAGGCGTTGACCGCCACGAAGTCGCCCAAGGTCATGCTGCCCTCGGCCACGCCATAGCCCGCCATCACCATGACCGCGGCAAGACCGACGGCGATGATGGCGCCCTGGCCGATATTGAGCAGCGACAGCGTGCGGCTGGAGCGGATGGCGGCAATTTCGTAGCGCTTGCGGCCGACATCGAAACGCCGCGCCTCGTGCTCCTCGTTGCCGAAATACTTCACCGTTTCGTAGTTGATCAGGCTGTCGATCGCCTTGGCGTTGGCGTCGGTGTCGGCGTCGTTCATGCGGCGCACGAAGGCGATGCGCCATTCCGACAGCATGATCGAGAAGACGATGTAGGCCACGATCACGACCAGCGTGACCACGGAGAAGCGCCAGTCGTAGAGGTTCCACAGGATGATGCCGACCAGCAGGATCTCGAACAGCGTCGGCAGGATGTTGAAAGTCGTGAAGCGGATCAGGAATTCCATGCCCGAGGTGCCGCGCTCGATGATGCGGCTCAACCCGCCGGTCTGGCGCTCGAGGTGGTAGCGCAGCGACAGCGCATGGAGATGGCGGAAGGTCGAGAGCGCGAGATTGCGCACGGCGCGCTGCGCCACCGGCGAGAAGAGGGCGTCGCGCACTTCGCCGAAGGCCTGGGCCAGCACGCGGGCCACGCCATAGGCCAGGATCAGCGCCACCGGCACGGCGATGGCCTGGACCTTGGGCTCGCCGAAAGCGTCGATGGCGTGCTTGTAGAGGATGGGGACGTAGACGTTGGTCACCTTGGCGAGCACCAGCAGGACGACGGCGACAAGAACGCGCGCCCGCAGGCCCCATTCGCCTTCCGGCCACAAATGCCGGGCAAGTGTGCGCAAAACCCGCCACGAGCGTGCAGCGTTAATGCTGGGAGGGCGTTGAGAGGCGGGAGGCGACATTTGATCGAATCGGGGCGTTTTTGCGGCAGCCGGGGTGTGGCGATGGGGGCGCGGGCCTTCTATCGTGCCCCAGCCGCCGGGGTAAGCCCCCCTGTGGAGAGGGATCCATGAGTTTTCGTCCGACCCTGCTGGCTTTGCTCCTGTGTACGACGATGCCGGCTGCCGCTTCCGCGCAGGACGCACAGACGCCGCGCATGATCGAACTGGCCTACGAGATCACCTTCGCGGGCTTTGCCGGCTTCCGCATGGATGTCGCCGCGCGCATGGACGCTCAAGCCTATGACGTCGACAGCCATACCTTCAAGGAAGGCGTGCTGCGCGCGCTCACCATTAACTATGTCGGCCGCAACCGCGCCTGGGGCATTCTCGGGCCGAGCGGCGCGCAACCGGTGGGCGGCTCGCTCTCGATCGTGGTGGGCGACAAGCCGCGCACCTGGCTGGCGCAGTACGGCGCCGGCGGCACGGTGCAGGAGCAGCACACCCCCGCCTACAAGCCCTATCCGCATCAGGCGATCACCGACGAACAGCGGCGCGGCGCGCTCGATCCGCTGACCGCGGCACTGTCGGCGGGCTTCGCCGGCGACAACGCCTGCGACCGCACGATCCCGTCCTTTGACGGCAAGCGCCGCATCGATGTCATCCTGAAGAAGGTCGGCACCGAACCCGCCGCCGCGGCCGGCTTCCCCGGCGCCCAGGGTGACGCGCTGGTCTGCGAATTGCATACCCAGCGTGTGGCCGGTGAATTCGATGACGCGCCCAAGGAAGCAGAGTCCGAGAAGCAGCGCCCGATGAAGATCTGGTTGGTCCGCCTCGACTCGACGAACATGCGCTATCCGGTGCGGTTGGAAGCCCAGACCGGCTTCGGCACCATCCGCGGCAAGACCCTGACTTTCCGCCAGCGCCCGCTCACCGAAGCTGAACGCGTAGCGATGCGGCGATAAAGAGCTGCCGGAATTGCGGAAAAGACTTTCCGCAATTTGCGCAGGTGAATCCTACGCCGCGCGTTTCTGCGCGCGCTGGCGCAGGATGCCGAGGATCTCGGCGGCGGCGGCGGGAATGTTGGTGCCGGGGCCGTAGATCGCGGCCACGCCGATCTTGCGCAGGAAGTCGTAGTCCTGCGCCGGAATCACGCCGCCCACCACGACCATCACTTCCGACCCGCCCTGCTTGGCCAGTTCCTCGATGAGCTGCGGCACCAGCGTCTTGTGGCCCGCTGCCTGGCTCGAAACGCCGATGACATGCACGTCGTTCTCGATGGCGGCGCGCGCGGCTTCCTGCGGCGTCTGGAACAAGGGTCCGATATCGACATCGAAGCCGAGGTCGGCGAAGGCCGTGGCAATCACCTTGGCGCCGCGGTCGTGGCCGTCCTGGCCCATCTTCACGACCATGAGACGCGGCCGGCGGCCTTCTTCCTCGGCAAAGGCGGCGATATCGGTGCGGATGCGCTCCAGCCCCAGATCGCCTTCCCATTCGCTGGCATAGACGCCGGCGATGGAGCGGATGGTCGCCTGATAGCGGCCATAGACGCCTTCCAGCGCTGATGAAATCTCACCCACCGTGGCGCGGGCGCGCGTCGCCTCGATGGACAGCGCCAGCAGATTGCCGGTGCCGTTGCGTGCGGCCTCGCCCAGCGCCTTGAGCGAGGCCACGCACTTGGCCTCGTCGCGCGTCTTGCGGATGTTGTTGAGGCGCACGACCTGCGATTCGCGCACGGCGTCGTTGTCGACATCGAGGATATCGATCGCGGCCTCTTCCTTCTGCTGGAACCTGTTCACGCCGACGACGATTTCCTCGCCGCGGTCGATGCGGGCCTGGCGCCGCGCCGAAGCTTCCTCGATGCGCATCTTGGGCATGCCGGCCTCGACCGCCTTGGTCATGCCGCCCAGCGCCTCGACCTCGGCGATCAGCTTGCGTGCCTCGGCGACCAGGCTCGCCGTCAGCGACTCGACGTAATAGCTGCCGGCCAGCGGATCGACGACATTGGTGACGCCGGTTTCGTGCTGGAGGATGAGCTGCGTGTTGCGCGCAATGCGGGCCGAGGTCGGCGTCGGCAGTGCAATCGCCTCGTCGAAGGAATTGGTGTGCAGCGACTGCGTGCCGCCCAGCACCGCCGCCAACGCCTCGTAGGCAGTGCGGATGACGTTGTTGTAGGGGTCCTTTTCGGTCAGCGACACGCCCGAGGTCTGGCAATGGGTGCGCAGCGACAGCGAATCGGCCTTCTTGGGCTCGAAGGGCTTGATCAGCTCGGCCCATAGGAAGCGGGCGGCGCGCAGCTTGGCTGCTTCCATGAAGAAGTTCATGCCGATGCAGAAGAAGAACGACAAACGAGGTGCAAAGGCGTCGATGTCGAGGCCCTTGGCCTTGGCGGCGCGCACGTATTCCAGACCGTCGGCCAGCGTGAAGGCCAGCTCCTGCACCAGCGTCGCGCCGGCTTCCTGCATGTGATAGCCGGAGATCGAGATCGAGTTGAACTTGGGCATGTGATGCGCGGTGTGCTCGATGATATCGGCCACGATGCGCATGGAGGGTCCGGGCGGGTAGATGTAGGTGTTGCGGACCATGAACTCCTTGAGAATGTCGTTCTGGATCGTGCCCGCCAGCTTGTCCTGCGACACGCCCTGCTCCTGGGCCGCCACGATGTAGCCCGCCAGCACCGGCAGAACGGCGCCGTTCATGGTCATCGACACGCTCATCTTGTCGAGCGGGATGCCGTCGAACAGGATCTTCATGTCCTCGACCGAATCGATCGCCACGCCGGCCTTGCCAACATCGCCGACGACGCGCGGATGGTCGGAATCGTAGCCGCGATGCGTTGCCAGATCGAAGGCCACCGACAGGCCCATCTGGCCCGCCGCAAGATTGGCGCGATAGAACTTGTTGCTCTCTTCCGCCGTCGAGAAGCCGGCGTACTGGCGGACCGTCCAGGGGCGGCCGGTATACATCGTGGCCTTCGGCCCGCGGGTGAAGGGCGGGAAGCCGGGCAGCGTGCCCACAGTTTCGAGGCCCTCGAGATCGGCCGCCGTGTAGAGCGGCTTCACGACAATGCCCTCGGGCGTCACCCAGTCGAGCGCCGACACGGGCTTGTCGCGCAGCTCCTTGGCGGCGAGTTTCTCCCAGTCGGCGGCGGTCTTCTTCGGAAAATCGGCCATGGGCTTTTTTACAGCTTTTGTCTGCCCCACAGCAAACCTCATCCTGAGGAGGCCGCAAAGCGGCCGTCTCGAATCCAGCGGAGTAACCTCCGCTTTGGGATGGGCAACAATCGGGGTGTCGCCCACCCATCGAGACGCGGCCCAGCGGGCCGCTCCTCAGGGTGAGGTCTTGTGCGGCGCCGTTTGGCGCACGCCGCTATTCGTTGGCCAGGATGGGTTCCGCACCAGGGGGTAGATCTGGCCAGCCCAGCGCTTATCGGCGAAAACGCCGTAATGGCCGACGCCGGCCCGCATATAGTGCTTTTTGCGGTAAGGCCGCAGGCTGGAGCAGAGATCGTGGGCGGCCACGGTCTGGCCGATGAGCAAGTCGCGTCGATGGAAGATCCCTCAACCCGGGCCGAGCTTCTGCTGCTGTCGCCGTCCTTCCTGGGCGCCCGGTCTGCACGCGCTTTGCCACCTATGACGTGAAGCTCGACCCCGTGTGTTCGGGCTACCGCGATCTCATGCTGAAGTTTTCGGCGATGCTGGAATGGAAGAACGCCGCGCAGACCGAACCCGAGGAAGTCGAGGAACTCGACGTCGAGTTCTAGGGCGAAGTCTGGGGAGCGGCACGCAGCGGGCGCATCGTCAACTCGACCCGACCGATCGGCACGCCCCATTTGCTGACCCGGGCGCGGTTGAGCACGCTACCGTCGAGGCGCAGTTCCAGGGTGTCGGTGAAGTCCAGGACCACGCCACCCAGTTTCACCGCGTATTCCAGGCGCACGGCTGCCCCTTCCGTCCAGACCCGGGCCACGCCGACCACGTCCTCGCGCTGGCCGTCATAGACGCCGGGTGCCTTCTTTTCGAAGCGCCAGGTTTTGTGGTCCTTCTCGCCGTCGTCGTAGGCGAAGTCCTCTCGGAGCGTCAGGACACGGCCGTCCCAGGTGCCGACGATGTCGACGCGGAAGCACCGCTCCGACCGGGTCCAGCTGTTGGTAAAAACGCCTTCACCTGCGGTGCTGCCGACAAAGAGGCTCTCCAGCGTGAACGACATGGCCTTGATACGTGTAGCCAAGGGCGTCGGATCAGGGCCTGGTTTCGCAGCGGCGGCCTTGCCCGGCTGCGCCTGCCCGCGCAGACTTCCGCCCAAGAAAAGTCGGAGGAACTCAATGACCATCAGTCGCCGCGCCACCGTCGCCGGCCTTGCCGCCCTACCCTTGGTCGGCCCAGTGCGCGCGCAGACTCCCTTCCCCAGCAGGCCGCTGACCCTGGTCGTACCCTTCCCGGCCGGCGGCCCGGCCGACATCTTCGGCCGCAACCTGGCGCAAGCCATGGCCCCGCTCCTCGGCCAGCAGGTCGTCATCGAGAACAAGAGCGGTGCTGCCGGCGTTACCGGCGTCGATTTCGTGGCCAAGGCGGGCAGCGACGCGCATGTCATGGGTCTGATGAGCGCCTCGGCGGGCGGCATCATGCAGCACCTGATGCCCAAGATGCCCTACGACCCCGCCAAGGATATCGCGCCGCTGACGCTGATCGTGCGCGTGCAGGAAATCCTGGCGGTCAACAGCAAGCTCGGCATTACCGACTTCAAGAGCTTCGTTGTCGCCGCCAAGGCCAAGCCCGGCAAGCTCACCTGCGGCTCGGCCGGCACCGGTGGCATCACCCATCTCGCCATCGAGTTGCTGAAGCGCGAGGCCGGCATCGACATCCTGCATGTGCCTTATCGCGGCGCTGCTCCGGCGACCAACGATCTGCTCGCCGGCACCGTCGACGCCTGCTTTCTCGACATCCCGGTGCTGCTGCCGCATGTGCGCACGGGCGCAATCAAGGCGCTCGCAGTCTCCTCCGACACGCGCTCGGCCCTGTTGCCCGATATGCCGACCATGCGCGAACTCGGCCTGCCCAGGGTCAACTCCGACAACTGGTATGTGCTGGTATCGCCCGGCGCAACCTCGCTCGCCGACCGCCAGAAGATCCATACGGCGGCGGTAACGGCGCTCAAATCGAAGGCCGTGGTCGACGCCTATGCCGCGGTCGGCGCCGTCGCCGACAACAGCACCATGGAAGAGGTTGCCACCTTCCTGCGCGCCGAAAGCCTCATGTGGGGCGCAGTCATCAAGCTCGCCAACGTCAAGCTGGAGTAACGCGTGGCATTGCCCATCGAACGCGGCCTGGCGAAAACCTTCGCCGGCCATATCCACTGGCGTGCCTGTGGTAACGGACAGGTCGTGATGGTGAGCCACATCAATCAGCAGAGCTCGGCCCTCATGGTAGAACTCCTGCAGGCGCTGGGGCCGCATTTCCGCGCCATCGCCATCGACTACCCGAGCCACGGCCATTCCGACCATATCGACTGGCAGCCGGCGATCGAGGACTACGCGCGCTGCGTGATCGAGGTCATGGATGCGCTCAAGATCGACCGCGCCTTTGCCTTGGGCGAGGCAGTCGGCGCCGCCGTCTCCATTGCGCTGGGCGGCCGCTGGCCGCAGCGCATCGCCAAGGTCGTGCCGGTCAACACGCCCTATTTCACCGACGCGGCAACCGCCACGACCGACATCGCCGATATCGCCAAGGTGCGGCCGAGCGACGCCACGGGCTTTCCGGCGCCGCGCAGCATCGAGTTCTTGCTGCAGAACGACCCCGAACATGCGCCGATGCAGCCGACGCAGTCGTGGATGGACCGCATCAATACGGCGCAGTTCGAAATCGGCCGCGACCGCTGGCAAGCCATGCAGGCACTGGCCAAATTCGATACGCTGGCCGGCATGGCCGCCCTCGAATGCCCGGTGCTGATGCTTTATGGCGAGAACTTCATCTACGGCAAGCATCGCGCCCTGCTGCAAGCCCAATGTAAGCAGGCTGAGGTAGAGATCGTGCCGAACGGCCGCTTCTGCATGAGCTGGGAGCGCGCCGGTGAAATCGCCGCTTCGGCCCGGCGCTTCTTGTTGTAGGAAACCGATGCTCGATTCAGAATCCCGCCTGCTGCTCGACCTGATGGACAAGGCAGCCGAAGGCGGCCGCCCCAAACTCGAGACGCTGGACGCCAAGGTCGGCCGGCCGGCCACTGACAAAGCCTCCGAAGACAGCGAGGCCCTGCCGCCCGAGGTCGCAAGCGTCGCAGACGGCACGATTGCCGGCCCGCTCGGACCCATCAGGTTCCGCAGCTATCGTCCGCTCGGCGTGAGCGGCGAAGCCCTGCCGGCGTTGATCTACTATCACGGTGGCGGCTATGTGATCGGCAACATCGAGACGCACGACTCGACCTGCCGGCGCCTCGCCAACAAGAGCCGCTGCCGAGTAATCTCCATCGACTATCGCCTGGCGCCCGAGCATCCCTTTCCGGCACCGGTCGACGACGGGTTGGCGGCCTACCGCCACATCCGCGACCAAGCTGCGACGTTCGGCGTCGACCCCAAGCGCATCGCCGTCGGCGGCGATTCGGCGGGCGGCAATCTTGCCGCCGTGGTCTGCCAAACCTGCAAGCAGACGGGAGAGACGGCGCCCGCCTTCCAAATGCTGATTTACCCCGCCACCGACTTCAGCCGGCAAAGCCAGTCGCGCCGCTCCCTCGCCGAGGGCTATTTCCTCACCAGGACGATGGTCGACTGGTTCAACGCCAACTACCTGCCGGCCGGCACCGACCTCGCCGACGTTCGCTTGTCGCCGCTGCTGGCGGCGGATTTTTCCGGCCTGCCGCCAGCCTTCGTCCTGACGGCGGGCTACGACCCGCTGCGCGATGAAGGCCGCGCCTATGCCGACGAGCTGATAAATGCCGGTGTCAAGACGACCTACGTCAACTATCCCGGCACGATCCACGGTTTCTTCTCGATGACGCGCTTCCTGCGCCAGGGCCTTATGGCCAACGACGAGGCCGCCGCCGTTCTTGCCGCGCATTTCGGGACGTGAAGCTCGCCGTCTTTCCTCTGGCGCTGATGGCGTCCCTGTTCGGCGCGCTGAACGAGGCCCACGCTGGCGAGGAACTGACGCTGCGCGTCAAAGGCGTGCTGCGCAGCTACTACCTGCATGTGCCGGCGAACCTCCAGCCGGGCGCGCCGCTGGTCTTCTTCCTGCATGGCACCAGCAGCACCGGCCGCGACGACACGGTGCGCTTCGGCTGGCGGCGCAAGGCCGAGACCGAAGGGTTCATCGTCGTTGGCCCCGATGCCTGGCCGATCCTGGCCAGCGGCAAACCGATCAACACAGACGGCAATCCGCGCGTCTGGAACGACGATGCGCCCTACCTCACCCAGAACGTGCGCGACAGCGACGACACCGGCTTCATCCTGGCACTGATCGACGAGATGGCGCGCCTCTATCGCATCGACCGCCGCCGCGTCTATGTCGCCGGCTTCTCGAGCGGCGGCAGCATGGCCTATCGTCTCGCCCAAGAGATACCCGACCGCATCGCCGCCGCCGTCTCGGCCGCGGGCCAGTTCACCGAACTTAAGAAGCGCCCGTCGCGCGGCGTGCCCGTCATGTACTATTCAGGCGATGCCGATCTGCTCAATCCCGTGGCCGGCGGCGAGCTGCCGGCACCCTGGGGGGCGATGCTGAAGAAGGAGCCGCATATCGACATCGTCACGCACTGGCGCCGCCTCAATGCATGCCCGGCCACGCCTGTCGAAATCCGCGATCCCACGCTGCCCGAATATGTCGAAGTGACGGGACCGTGTCGCGATGGCAGCGAGGTACGTGACGTGCTGGTGCACGGCCTCCACCACGACTGGCCTGTCGACGAGCGCGCCCTCAGCCGAACGCTGAGTGCCACCAATCAAGCCTGGAACTTCTTCATGCGTTTCCAGTTGCTGGCAGAACCCGCAGGAAACGGACCGACTCGGCGAAGCCCTTGAGGGCCACCGTCTCTTCATGCATCGGATGGCCTTCGAGCGCGCGATGTACCGCCGGATCGGCCGCAACCATGCCGGAGATCACGATATCGCCGCCCTGGCTCTGATCCTGCAGGCGCGCCGCCATGTTTACGGTCGAGCCGAAATAATCGAGCCGGTCGTTGAGATTGACCATGACGCTCTGGCCGGCGTGGACACCGAGCTTGATGACCAGCGCCTCATGCGCGGCATGGCCCTGCAGGTCGTTGAAGGCAGCGATGCGCGTCTGCATGTCGAGCGCCGCCCGCACGGCATTGGCGGGATCGGCAAAGGACGCCATCACGGCATCGCCGATGGTCTTCACCACGGCGCCGTCATGATCGCGGATGATCGAGGCCAGGAAGGCAAAGTGCTCACGCACGACGTTATAGGCCTTGGCATCGCCGACGCGCTCGTAAAGCGCTGTCGAGCCGCGCAGATCGCTGAACAGAAGCGCCACCTGGCTGACGCCCGCTTCGTCACCCGGCCTGAGCGTTGCCGCCGAAAAGAGATCACGGAAGGCCTGAAGCGTGATCACCTCGGCCGCCGTCAGCGCTTCGCGCGTCCAGGTGCGGTCCTCGATCAGGGCGGCGGCCTCGAAACCCGCATCGTTGGCAAAGGCGATCTTGCCCGGCTCGGTCTGCCGCGTGATCTCTACGCCCTCGGGCGTGACGCGCAGGCCGGGGAACGGCCCGCCGCGATGCTCGACATCGACATGCGTCCCGGGATGCAACGTGCGCAGCCGATAGCTGCCGGGCGCGAGGTCGATCGCGATTTCCCGGCGCTCGCCCGCCGCCAGCAGGATCTGCACAGGGACATGCGGCGTCGACATCGGGCCCGAAAGGCAGAAGCCGCCCTCGGCGATGGGACGCACCGTCGGCGCGGGCGCGCAGGACAGTTCGACATTGCGCTCGAAATCGCGCTCGTAGTCGATGTTGCAGGACGGGCAATGCGCGCCGCGCGGCAACTCGTCGAGCGCCGTCGCGCTGATCTTGGGACCGCGGCAATTGGTGCAGAGCAGGTCCCATTTCATGGTGAGCAGGCCCGCCCGCACGCCGGCCAGGCAGGCCTCGATGGCGGCGCGCGGCTTCACGCCGAACTGCCGTGCCAGGACCTTGGGCCGCATATGGGCAAGATCGGTCGCCATGCTGGTCAGCACGAAGTCGCAAAGCCTGGTACCGAGGCCGTTGCCGTAGGGCGAGCGATCGATCGTTGCGGCAAGGCCGGCGGCGCGCTCGCGCGCGCCCTCGGGCAGCGGCGGCGGCGGCAGGGCGAAGAAGGTCGGACTCTCGCCCTTGGCGTAGGCGACGGCCTCGAGAACGCGGCGCTCGATGGCAGCACCTGCCTGCTTCGCCAGCCTTTCGCCAAAGAAGCGGCCGACGAAGGTCAGGGGCTCCCATTCCAGCGTGTAGGAAACCTTGCTGCCCTCTCCCTCGGGTTCGATGTCGAAGATCGGGCCGAAGGTACGGAACGGCCCTTTGCTGAAAACCCGCGCCTGGCGGAAATGGCGCTGCAAAATCCATTCGTAGGGCTTCTCTTCCCATTCGAGCGTGAATCCCGCCGCCTTGCCCCTGCCCCGCCGCAGCACGGTGCCATTGGGCTGTGGTAGTTCTTCCAGTGCATAGGGCGGCAGCCCCATCGCCTCGTTGAAGCGATTGGTATTGGCCAGTACCGGCCAAAGCTTGTCCGGCGGCAGATCGAAATGCCAAGTCCAGGTTCGCCGCGGCACGGTCTCTCCTTTTTGCCTACACCTCTATAACGCAGGCCGGGTCTGTTTGGATGTCAGCCACTCCTGTCATCCACCGAGCACCTTCGGCACCTTGTAGAGCGGAAACCCGTTATAGGGTTTAGACTTGTCGTGATCCGGCACCGCGTAAAACGACGAACGCGCGTTGTTGTGCAGGCCGCCGTCGACACGCACCGCGATGCCCGTGACATAGGCGCTGGCCTCGCTGAGGAGAAAGACGATGGCGGCGGCGATCTCCGATTCGGTGCCATGGCGCTTCAGCGGCACCCGGCCCTTCACGCTGCGCAGCACGTCGTGCGCCGCCTCGGGATAACGGTCGAGACCGGCTGAGGCGATGAAACCCGGGATCACCGAATTGATGCGCACGCCCGAATGCGCCCATTCGACCGACGCCGTGTAGGTGAAGTTGGTCTGTCCGGCGCGCGCGGCGCCGTTATGGCCCATGCCCGGCATACCGAGTTCGAAATCGGCGCCGACATTGACGATATTGCCGCCATTGACCTCCATCCACGCCAGATAAACGTGTTTGGAGACGAGGAAGGTTGCCGTCATGTTGTTATTCACGACGGCATTCCAGCCGTTGAGCGAGATGTCGCGCAGCTTGGCGGGAAACTGGCCGCCGGCATTGTTGACCAGCCCATCGATGCGGCCACCCCAGGCGAGAACGGCGTCGACCATGGCCTTTACCTGCGCCTCGTCGCGCAGATCGGCGGCAAAGGTGAAGGTATCGCCGTCGCCCAGTTCCTTCTTGACGTCGTCGAGTTTCTGCTGCGTGCGCCCAACCAGGGCGATACGTGCACCGAGGTATTTCAACTCATGCGCGGTGCAACGCCCCAGACCGGAGCCCCCGCCGGTCACGATAATGGTTTGCCCTGAGAACAGATCGGGCCTGAAAACCGAGCGATATTTCATTTGTTTCCCTGAAAACAAGCCAAGTTTCATGTGACAAGCGGGTAATCACCTTATATTTAAACCCGGCACAAATCAGAGGTTTAAACAGTGGTTCGCAAATTATCTCTTAAAACCATCCAGTCCCAGATTCGCAAATTGCAGGCGAAGGCTGAGAAAATCCAGATGGCGGAGAAGCCCGGCATCGCTGAACTGAGGAGCCTCCTCGCCAGGTACAAGCTCAGCCCGGCCGACATCAAGACGGCGATGAAAGGCAAGCGCGGCACCTCGCGGGGCATCGCCAGGGGCAGCAAGCTTCAGCCCAAGTACCGCAATCCCACGAACAAGGACGAGACCTGGGCCGGCCGCGGGTTGAAGCCGAAGTGGCTCTCCGCGCTGCTCAAGAAGGGCAAGAAGCTCGAGGACTTCGCGCTCTAGGGAACGCTAGTGGCCCGCCTGGGCGACGACCAGGCGGCTCAGCGACCGGTGGACGGCGCGGATGGCGACGAAACCCAGCTGAAGCGGCAAGCCGAACATCAGGATACCGAAGCCGAAAAGCACCAGCTTGTCGCCCAGCGACGGCAGGTGCTCGGCCTGGCGCAGCAGCACCGTGATGCCCTCGGGCACGCCGATGGCCGCCGCGGCGCCAGACGACATGACCAGCACGAAGAAGGCACGCGTGACGTTGGGCAGGAAGAGCAGCGCGCCGAGCTGCGAACCGCGGCGCAAGTGCTGCATCGCATCGATGCCGGCATCGGCGACATAGGCCGCCGAATAGGGCACCAGCGAGACCGCGACCATCATGACGCCCGATAACGCGAGCTTGATGCCGAACAGGCTGGCGTCGCGCGGAATGACGTTCAGCAGGAAGAACATGACAACGAAGGTCGGCGCCGCCCGCATCAGGCCGATCAGCGACGCGGCCATCGATCCCAGCGGGCGGCCCCCATAGAGGCGGCCCAGGGCCAGCAGCAAGCCCAGCGCCACGCCGATGATCAGCGCGATCACGGCAATCTGGAAATTCACCACCATGCCGTTCAGGAACATCGGCAAGAAGTTCGACGACAGACGTTCGATAAGCGCGCTCATGCCGCGATCCTCTTCTGCAGGTAGACTTGCAGCTTGCCGCAGAGCCATACCACCACCATCACCACCAGCACGTAGAAGATCAGCAGCATCCAGTAGGTCGTGACGCGGCCGCTTGAGAACGAGGTGATGTCGGTCAATGCGCTCAGAAGCTCGGGCGCACCGATGAAACTGGCGACCGGCGATCCCTTGGCGGCGTTGATCAGGAAAGCCACGATCTGCGTGGCCGAGCGGCCGACCGCGCGGACGAAGACGGTGCGGTCGGAAAGGGCAAGACCGCCGCGTTCGGCGCGCAGCGTCGTCATCGCCTCGCCGATCGCCTGGCCTGCATTGGCGCCATTGGCCAATCCGAGCGCCGCGATGGCGGCACCCAGCATCAGCCCGTCCGAATAGGGAAACATCGAATGGGCGATGGCTGCCGCGATGACGAGCGTGAGGACGATGGGCGAGGACTGCAGCGTGACCGTCAGGAAGTGAACCGGCCAATGCAGCACCGGGTTGCGCGAGCCGTCGGCGGCTCCCAGCAGCAGGGTGAAGGCCAACGTAGAGACGAGCGCGCCGGCGATCAGGATCAGCGAGTTGAAAATGCCATCGACGAACATCGACCAGGCCGACGCCGTCTTGAACATCGGCAGGGTGATCGTGATGCCGACATTCTTCAGCGTCCAGGCTTCGAAAGCGCTGACCCTGCCGGCGAATGGCGTCGGCTTCACTTCGGCATTGAGCGCCGGCAGAATGCAGGAGGTATTGGTGCTGCCCGTGTCGCTGTTGCAGGCCGGCCGGTTCCAGATGGCGATCTGCTTTTCAAGGAATTCCGTGCCGATGCGGTTCCTTTGGGCAATGTCGAGGAAGACGCTGTCGCGATGGAATATCTGGCTCGTGAGGTCGAGCGCGCGCGCGAGTTTCTCGCTGCCGGTCTTGGCCACCGCCATGCCCCAGGGCACCTGCGCGAAGCCGAACTTCTGCTCGAAGCGCTCGGCGAAGGCAGGATCGGTGAAGGAGGCCGCGAAGAAGCTGTCGTCCTGCGCCGCGAAAGTGCAGGTCTCGCTACGCAGCCGCTCCGGCAGCAGGCCCGCCTCGTCGAACAACATCAGGCGCGCGCCCTGCGAGACGATTTCAGCGTTGGAGCCGTTGCCGATGGTGACGCAGACCGTGCGGGTGCCGACCTCCGTCCAGTTCGAGGCCTTGATGGTGCGCGGCCCGACGATCGCCGTTTCCGACTGGTAGTAATGCGGCCGGACGAAGCGCACCTGGCCGTCGCGCTGGCTATTGTGTCCCATGGTGGCGATGGTGAAATCGATGCGGTCGTCGGCGAGCAGGGGAATGCGCGAGGCGGCATTGACGCGGACGAACTCGACCTCGACGCCCAGCTTCTTGCCGATGGCCTTGGACACGTCGATTTCATAGCCCTGCCGGGTGTTGCCATCCGCCGTGGCGAATAGCGGATAGTACTCGCGCACGCCGATGCGGATACGGCCGTTGCAGAGTATGCGGACAAGGCGATCGATGCCGGCCTGTGTGCAATTGGCGGGCGCTTCGGCCTTCGCCTCCTGGACCAGGCGGTTGAAGGCGGCATCGGGCGAGCGGTCTTCCTGTGCCTGCGAGGAAGAGAGGCCCACGACCCCCAGGGCAATGGCTAGCCAGATAAAAAGAGAGCGCACGTATGTCATCCTAACCCAGCGTCCCGGACGCGCCGATTTCCACGATATGCATCTCACCGAAGGCGTAGGGGCCGTACCGATGGATCGATTTGCCTTCTTCAGCCGCCAGAACGCGCCCGGTCATGCGCTCGAGCTTGTCGGCGGCAATATAGACCAGCACCGTCAAGGCAACGCGAACCTCGAAGCCAATACGCGTGGCCATCTGACGGGTGCGTTCGAGATCGACGAAGGCATTGTGCGTAATGACAGCCCTGCCGCCCGGCGAGAGATGACCAGGCAGGCCCTCGAGGAAAAAATCGAGCAGGCGCCGGCCGTCGACACCGCCGGCGCTCCAGGTCGGCAGGCGGCCGGGTACGTCGCCCCGCGCCATCGGAAAATGCGGCAGGTTGGCGACGATCAGGTCGAAGCGCTTGCCGCCGACCGGCAGCCACATATCGCCGCGCAGGAATTCGGCCGACTTGCCGTAGCCAAGCTCGTGCAGCAGATCGGCGCCCAGGGCGATGGCCTCGTCCTCGATATCGATGCCGCAGAGGGATCCGGCGCCCAGCGCGCCGAGCGCGGCCAGCACGACGCCGCTGCCCGAGCCGATTTCGAGAACACTGGCTCCCCGGGCGCGCGCTGGATCGGCGCGCAGCGCCTGAATCAGGGCAGCCGTATATTCGCTGGGACGCAGGGCGGAAATCACGCGGCCAGCCGTTTTACGAGTTCGAGAGAGACCGCATCGTTGGGAAACTCATCGAGTATTTCCCCGTACCGCTTCAGAGCCAGTACAAAATCGTCGCTGACGACCGCCTCATAGGCCAACCGGGTGAGTTGCGAAAGCCTGATAGCCGCCGGATCGGGCTCCAGTTCCGCGCCGGCGCCGAACACACCCATCAGCTCATAGATCGGCACCTTTGAACGGCGTCCCTTGACGGCGACGTCGTCGATTGGCCGCACGCAGAGGCGCTCACCCGCTTCCTTGAACATGCTGTGGCTGATGCAGATGCGGGTTTTGTATTCCTTGTTGATGCCTTCGAGGCGGGCGGCGATGTTCACACCGTCCCCCATGACCGTGTAACTCATCCGCTCCTTCGAGCCGATATTGCCGACCATCACGGCGTCGCAATGAATGCCGATGCGCGCCCGCAGCGGCTTCTGGCCTTCGCTCTGCCAGCCGGCATTGAGGACATCCATTTCCTGCTGGATTCGCACCGCGGCGACACAGGCGCGCCAAGCGTGATCCTCGAGCAGGGCCGGCGCGCCCCAGAAGGCCATCACGCCATCGCCCATGAACTTGTCGATCGTGCCCATCTCCCGGTTGACCGACCGGGTGACGACTTCGAGATAAGCCGAAACCCGCAGCAATAACTCCTGCGACGGCACTTCCTCGGACAGGGACGAGAAGGACTCGATGTCGGAGAAGAAGACGGTGAGGAATCGGCTGTGGCCACCCAATTCCAGCTTCTGCTCCGACTCGAGCAGCTTCTTGACCAGGCCGACCGGCACGAAAGAGGCGAAGGACTTGACCGCCACGTCGAGCGTATCGATAGCCCTGGCGAGGACGGCGATCTCGCGAATCGTCGAATCGCGGCTCGGCGGCGCGGGCTCGCCTTCGAGGTCCTGGATCTGGCTGACCTTGAGCGCCAGCTTCTCCAGCGGCCCGGAAAGCACGCTGGCCAGAAAGTAGATGACGGCGATCTGCAACAGGACAGCGAGCAGGCCGAAGATCAACAGGCGCTTGTTGTTTTCCTGGAAGGCGCTGGTGAAGTCGTCGATCGGCGTAATGACGAAAAGCTGCCAGCGCGCACCCAGTTCGGGCGGCATCGTCGTCAGGCTGGCGATGTATTCCCGGCCGGCATGGTTGAAGGAATACTGCTGCTCGTTTTGGCGCGGGCGGGCGGCGAAAGCGGCGGCGGGAAGTTCGTTCTGCAGTGACGTAATGTGCTGCAGCTCGACCTGGCCGTTGACGCTGGCATAGGACTTCGTGAGGTCGGAATTGGCGATCACCCTGCCCTGCTGGTCGAGGATATAGGACAGCGTGTTGCCGCTGATCTTGCGCTGGGCGAGATATTCCGAGAACTGGTCGAGCGTGATGTCGATGGCGGCGACGCCCGCCACCTTGCCTTTGCTGTAGAAGGGCGCGCCGACCGTGAAGCCGATCAGGCCAAGCGCGGCGAAGACATCCGGCGGCGTGATCATGACGGTGCCGGCGATCACCGCGCGCCGATACCAGCCGCGCTCGCGCGGGTCGTAGGCCGTGGCCTGTTCGACCAGGCCGAGATCGGCCCCCTTGGCATCGAAGTAGGAATAATGATCGACGCTCACGCCATCTTTCAGCGGATCGATCCAGCGATAGGCGAAGCGCGCGCCTTCGGGCGGAAGGCTGTCGAAGATCGGCACCGTGGGCTCGATGCGCCGGGTCTGCCAGAACGAGCCGTCGTCCTGGCGGCCGACATAGACGCTGACGATCTTGTCGCTGTGCAACAGGACGCTATGGAAATACTTGAGCGGCCGCCTGTCGCGATAGACATCGGGATATTCATCGCCGATCGCGGCGACCGTGCGCACCAGCGACTTGATGGGATCGAAGACGCTCTGGATGTTCTCGATGGCATCGACGCGGAAACGCTCGATCAGCTCCTGGGCGCTCGCGCGGGCCTGCTTGTCGTTGGAGAGATAGGTCGCCGAAACGATGGTGACGAAAACCGGCACGGTCAGAATGACGAACAGCGTGAGAATGCTCGGCTTAAGTCGCAGCTTGTACTTCAAAATGCTGGTCATATGCCGACTGAAATGCGCCCCCGAGACAACAAAAGACTATACCGTAAGGGCGATTCACCGTCCATGCAGCTACATCGGCCTATTCGATCCTGATATTGGCGGCTTTGACGACTTCGGCCCATTTGACCATCTCGGCCCTTAGGAAAGTCGTGAATTCGGCCGGCGTCGAGCCGATGGCATCGGCGCCGAGATCGGCGAATTTTGCCTTTATATCCTCCATGCGCATGATTTTGGCGACTTCCGCGTGCAGGCGCTCGATCGACGCCGCCGGTGTACCGGCCGGGGCGAGCAGCGCGTTCCATTCGGAGATCTCGCAATCCTTCACGCCCGCCTCGGCGATGGTCGGCACCTCGGGCGCGGCGGGCGAGCGCTGGGCGCTGGTGACCGCCAGCGCCCGCACGCGATTGCCCCGCGCCTGCGGCAGGGCAGCGCTCATATTGCCGAAATAGAACGGCACATGGCCCGCCGCGACATCGGCCACCGCCAGCGAGCCGCCCTTGTAGGGCACATGCTGGATATCGGTGCCGGTGCGCATCTTGAACAGCTCCGCTGCAAGATGTTGGGCGCTGCCATTGCCCGAGGAGGCATAGGAGAGCTTGCCCGGCTGGGCCTTGGCCAGGGCGATCAGCTCGGCCACCGACTTGGCCGGATGCGAGGGCGTGATGACCATCAGTTCGGGCACCGTCACCAGCAGCGACACAGGCGCGAAATCCGCGGGCGTGCGGAACGGCATCTTGGCCACCAGCGACGGATTCACCGCATGGGCGAAGGCACCGATCAGCAGCGTATGGCCGTCGGGCGCCGCCTTGGCCACGATGTCATCGCCGATCATGCCGCCGGCGCCGGGCTTGTTGTCGATGACGATGGTCTGGCCCAGCACTTCCTGCAGCTTGGGCGCGATCAGCCGCGCCGTCGTATCGGCGCCGCCGCCCGCCGAATAGGGCACGACGAGACGCACCGGCTTGGAGGGAAAGGACTGCGCCCGCGCCATACCCGAGCGGATGATGACGGGTGCCGCAAGTCCAAGGGCCGTCGCCGCGCCCAGCGCGGATCGCCGTGTGAGCTTCATGGTTTTCTCCCCCTTCTTCTTCTTTAGAGCGGCGGCCGCTTGAGGTGCCAGTCCGTTTGCTTTTGATAGGCGTGACCGGCCGTGAGGATATCGGCCTCGCGGAACGCACCGCCGACGATCTGGAAGCCGACCGGCACGCCGTCCGCCGTCATACCGCCCGGCAGCGTCAGCGTCGGCTGGCCGCTGAGATCGAAGGGTGCGGTGTAGCGCAGGCGCGCAGCCACGAGAGCGGGATCGCGGCCGGCGGCAGCCATCGCGGCCAGTGTCGGCGCGGGCACGCCCATCACCGGCAGGAGCAGCAGATCGACGCCGGCCATCAGCTTGACCAGCCCGCCGGTGATGGCCGCCCGTTCCGACTGCAGCCGCGCATACTCGAGCGCCGAGAGCTTGCGGCCAGCCTCGATCAGGTTGGCCAGCACGGGACCATATTCGCCGGCGCGCGATGGATAGGTCTTGTCATGCGCGAAGGCTGTTTCGACGGCGCAGAGCAGCGGCCAGACATATCCGGCGCGATCGAAGTCGGACGGCAGCGTCACATCGACCATGCTGGCACCTGCCTTCTTCAAGGCCGCGATGGCGCCCTCGAGCGCGCGCCGCGCGTCGGCATCGACATCGTGCAGGTTCACCGGCACGCCGATCCTCAGGCCCTTGGCGCCGGCTTCGATCAGCGCGGCATAGTCGGGCACCGGATTCGGCGCGGCGGTGGGATCGTCCTCGTCGGCGCCGGCAATGACGCCCAGCAGATGCGCGCAGTCGAGCGCGGTGCGGCACATCGGGCCGATATGATCGAGCGAATCGGCCAGCGCGAAGACGCCGGCGCGGCTGACGCGGCCCCAAGTCGGCTTGAGGCCGGTAAGCCCGCATTGCGTCGAGGGAAAACGGATCGAGCCGCCGGTGTCCGAACCCAGCGAGCCGTAGCAAAGCCCCGCCGCCGTGGCGACGCCGGAGCCCGAGGAGGAGACGCCCGTCCAATAGGCCGCGTTCCACGGATTGACCGGCGGCGTGATGCTGGGGTGGTGCGCACCGAAGGCGCCTTCGGTCATCTGCAGCTTGCCCAGGATGACCGCGCCCGCGGCACGCAGGCGGGCGACCACGGTGGCATCCTTGGCAGGCACGTTGTTCTTGTGAATGGCCATGCCGGCCGCCGTGGCGATGCCGGCGGTGTTGCAAAGGTCCTTTACCGCGATGGGCACGCCATGCAAGGCCCCGCGCGATTTGCCGGCCGAGGTCTCGGCATCCAGCAGCGCGGCATCGGCCAGCGCCCGCTGGGCGGTGACAGTCGCATAGCTCTTGAGCCGGGGATCCAGCGCCGCGACGCGGTCGAGCAGGGCGCGGGTCGCCTCGACGGAGGTGAGGGTGCGCGCCTTCAAGCGCCGCGCGACCTCGTCGAGCGACAGATAATGCAGTTCGCCGGCCATGGACTCCCCCTACAGAGCGCGATCCATGATCCGGATGCGCTCGCCACGATAGACCCGCTCTTCGAGCGGGCGCCACCCCAGACCGGCATAAAGCGCCGAGGCCGAGGTCGTGAAAAGGAAGAGCTGGGAATAGCCGAAGCGGCGGGCGGCGTCCTCGACGGTACGCACCAGGGCGGTGGCGATGCCCTTCTTGCGTTGTTCCGTCGGGACATAAACGCTGGCCAGCCAGGGATTGCGCGGATCGCCCTGCAGGTCGTCGAACATGAGGGCGGCGGTACCGATGGCATCGCCCCCTTCATCGAGCGCCACGAATGTCGCCGGCGCGCGGTCGACATTCAGCATCTGGCGGATCTGCGCCTCACGCTGTTCGGGCGTGTGGCCGGGAACCAACTTCCCCCACTCCTGAAAGCCCCAGTTTGAAACAACGGGAACCAGGTCGGTACGTTCGGAGAGGGAAACGATCGTAAAAATCTAGTCGGCTTCCTTGAGGTTGACCGCCGCCGATCGGCCGCGCTCGCTGGGGACTTCATAGCCGATTTTCTGGCCTTCGTTGAGGCCTGCCATGCCCGAGCGCCGAGATGGCCACAGATACGATGAAGTGGTTCAACGGCACGAAGGGTTTTCGAACATCTCCGTTGCGTCTGCGAGCACTTTCAAGCGTGCTCACCCCAGGGTGGCTCTGGGAAAAGGGAGAAAATTCGCGGCGGCAGGTCACATTGTTGCACCGATTTTCCATGGCTCGAACTCGTCGTCGCCGATGCCCAGCTCCTCGCTCTTGGTCTTCTGGCCCGAGGCGGTGCGCAGGATCAGGTCGAAGATGCGCTGGCCGTTCTGCTGGATGGTTTCCTCGCCGTCGACGATGGTGCCGCAGTTGATGTCCATGTCGTCGGTCATGTGCCGGTAGAGCGCTGTGTTGGTCGCGAGCTTGAGCGAGGGCGTCGGCTTGCAGCCGAAGACGCTGCCGCGGCCCGTGGTGAAGCACAACACATTGGCGCCGCCCGCCACCTGGCCGGTCGCCGAGACCGGATCGTAGCCCGGCGAATCCATGTAGACAAAGCCCTTGGCGGTGATCAGCTCGGCGTATTTGTAGACATCGACCAGGTTGGTCGTGCCGCCCTTGGCAACCGCGCCCAGCGACTTTTCGAGAATGGTGGTGAGGCCGCCCGCCTTGTTGCCCGGCGAGGGATTGTTGTTCATCTCGCCGCCAGTACGCGCGCAATGGTCTTCCCACCATTTGATGCGCTCGACGATCTTCTCGCCCACTTCGCGCGTCACGGCGCGGCGCGTCAGCAGATGCTCGGCACCGTAGATTTCCGGCGTTTCCGACAGCACCGCCGAGCCGCCATTGCGCACCAGCAGGTCGACCGCCGCACCCAACGCCGGATTGGCCGAGATGCCGGAATAGCCGTCCGAGCCACCGCATTGCAAAGCGAGTATAAGCTCGCTGGCCGGGATGGCCTCGCGCTTCACGGTGTTGGCCTCGGGCAGGATCTCCTTCAGGAAACCCACGGCACGCATCACCGTCTTGGAGACGCCGCCCTCATCCTGGATCGCCATGGGAATGAGCTTCGGCCCTTCTTTCAGGCCCTCGGCATTCATCAGGCCGGAAATCTGGTTGGTCTCGCAGCCCAGGCCCAGCACGACAACCGCGGCCATGTTGGGATGCTTCGTGTAACCGGCCAGCGTGCGGCGCAGCACGTCCATCTCGAGGCCGGAGGCCGCCATGCCGCAGCCGCCGCCATGGGTCAGCGGCACGACGCCGTCGATGTTGGGGAACTGGGCCAGCAGCGGCTCGATGCGCGAGGCGATCATGCGGCTGGTCGCGGCCGAGCAGTTCACCGTCGTCACGATGCCGATGTAGTTGCGCGTGGCGGCGCGGCCGTCGGCGCGGCGATAGCCCTGGAAGGTCGCCGGCGGATTGAAATAGGCCGTCGGATGGGCATCGGCGCAGAAGGCATAGTCGCGCTCGAAATCGCCCATGATGCAGTTATGTGTATGGATGTGCATGCCGGGCGCCATGTCCTCGGTGGCGAAACCGATGATCTGGTTGTACTTGCGCAGCGGCTCGCCCTGTTTGATCGCGCGCGTCAGGATCTTGTGTCCCGGCGGGATACGCATGGCCGCGGCCACCCCGGCCTCGACGACGGTGCCGGGCAGGATGTCCATGCGCGCCACGATGACGTTGTCGCCGGGATGTAGCCGGATGGTGAGCGGTGCGGTCATGATTCGATCCTCTATGCCGCGCGCTTGGCGCGAATGCCGTCGATGGTGGCGAAGAGCTTGATGCATTCGGCTTCGTTCAACGAGCGCAGCGGCGCGCGCATGCGCGTCCAGGCGGCGGCGTCGTTACGGCGGTGGCCGACCAGCGCCTTGACGGCGGCAGTCACGGCATAGGCCAGCAGCGGCTCGATCAGGACGGCGACCTGCGGCTCCTCGATGCCGTTGATCGGGCCCTGCATGAGATCGGGCACGAAATTGGCCATGCCGCAGATCGTGCCCGAGGCGCCGAGGTTCATCGCCTTGGCGAGCAGGCGCTCGTCGCCGATCAGAATATGCAGGTCGCTATGCTGCTTCAGAAGCGCCTGAGCGTTGTTCCAGTCGCCCGACGAATCCTTCACGCCCGCTATCTGCTGGGGGAAGGTTTTCTTCAGGCCGCCGACGAGATCGACCGACAGGCCAACCGCCGTCACCTGCGGGATATGATAGAGGATGACGTTGTTGGCCTGCGGACCGAGCCCCGTCAGCACGGCGGAGAACCAGTCGAACAGTCCCTCGTCGCCCGGATTCTTGAAATAGAACGGCGGCGCGAGAAGGAAGCTCGGGCAGCCCAGCATCAGCGCCGCGCGGCCCTGCGCGATTGCGTCCTCGACCGAAGACGCGGCAATGCCGACGACAAGCTGCGTCCTCGGATCGACACCCGCCCCGACCAGCGCACCCAGCGCGCGGTGGCGTTCGTTGAGGCCGAGCATGGCGCCCTCACCCGTCGTGCCGAACACCGTGAGACTGTTGCAGCCATCGGCCAGCGATTGAAGGCCGTGTGCCACCATGCGCGGCAGGTCGATCGACCGGTCCTCGGCGAAGGGCGTGGCGAGGGCGACGGAGAGTCCGAAGCGGTTGGCGCGAAGCGGCACGGTCTGTTTCCTTCCCGGGATGGTCTTTTTCTGCCGCCAGCATAGACGCCCCGGCCGCCGGGTAAAGGATCGCCGCGCCTAGAGGAAGTCGCCGCCGACCCAGAGATGGCCGTTGCCGGCGACCAGGGTGGTGCCGTCGTGCAGGATGACGGTGGCCGTGCCGAGGCCGGAGTCCACGGTATTGACGCCGACCTGCACGCTGTCGGCGCCATTGCCGAAGTCGGCGATGGTGTCGACGCCCGAGCTGCCCGGCCGGCTGGCGAAGCGGAAGACATCGGCGCCGGCGCCGCCGAACAGGTAGTCGTTGCCAAGGCCACCGTCGAGCGTGTCGTCGCCGCCTTCGCCGTAGAGCTGGTCGTTGCCCGCCGCACCGGCCAATACATCGGTTGTCGCCGAGCCAGACATCACATCGTCGGTATTGCCGCCCGTGATGGTCGTGCCGCCCGCCGCCAGCCCCACGATGCGCTCGATATTGTCGCCGACCACATAAGCGGAGGAGACATAGACGGCGAGCAGGTCGCTGCCGCCGTCCGCAGCCTCGATGAACACATCGCCGTCGCTGCGCACCTCGAAGAAATCGTTGCCCGCGCCACCAAAGCCGGTGTCGGCGCCCTCTCCACCGATCAGGAAATCGTTGCCCTCGCCCCCGAACAAAGTGTCGCTACCGGTATCGCCGTACAACACATCGGCATCGGCGCCGCCATAGAGCGTGTCGCTGCCGCCGTCGCCGTAGAGTTGGTCATTGCCTGCCGCACCCGACAACACATCGGTTGCCGCGAGGCCCGACATCACATCGTTGGTAGTGCCGCCCGTGATGGTTGCTCCGCCCGCCGCGAGGCCCAGGATGCGCTCGATATTGTCGCCGACCACATAGGCCGAGGAGACATAGACCGCGACGAGGTCGTGGCCCTCGCCCAAAGCCTCGATGAACACATCGCCGTCGTCGCGCACCTCGAAGTAATCGTCGCCCGCGCCACCAAAGCCGGTGTCGTCGCCGGCGCCGCCGTACAGCCGATCGTTGCCCAGACCGCCGTCTAGCGTGTCGTTACCGCCGTCGCCATAAAGCTGGTCGTGGCCCGCCGCACCCGCCAATGCATCGGTTGCGGCCGAGCCCGAGATCACATCGTCGGTATTGCCGCCCGTAATGGTCGTGCCACCCGCCGCCCATCCCAGGATGCGCTCGATATTGTCGCCGGCCACATAGGCCGAGGAGACATAGACGGCGAGCAGGTCGTTGCCACCGTCCGCAGCCTCGATGAACACGTCGCCGTCGTCGCGTACTTCGAAGTAGTCGTTGCCCGCCCCGCCAAAGGCGGTGTCGGCGCCCTCTCCACCGATCAGGTAATCGTTGCCCTCACCGCCGAACGACGTGTCGTCCCCGGTATCGCCATACAAGACGTCATTACCTGCACCGCCATAGAGCATGTCGATGCCGCCATCGCCGTAGATGTAATCGACGCCCGCCATCCCCGACAGCACGTCGGCCAGGGACGTGCCTGAAATCACGTTATCGGTAGCGCCGCCGGTCACCGTCACGCCATCTGCGGCGAAGCCGAGAATCCGCTCGATATTGTCGCCAACGGTATAGGCCGAGGAGACGTAGATCTTTACCTGGTCGTTGCCACCGCCCGGCGCCTCGACGAACCGGTCGCCGTCGTCTCGGACCTCGAAAACATCGTTGCCCGCGCCACCGAATGCGGTATCGCTGCCCGTGCCGCCATAAAGGCCATCGTTGCCGATGCCGCCGTAGAGCGTGTCGTCACCGGCGACGCCGTACAGCGTATCGCTGGCCGTAGTGCCTGAAATGGAATTGTCGCCGTCATCGCCATAGAAGGCGCTGGCTACGACTTCATTGACATTGACCGTTATTGCCTGGGTGTCGATCGACGTGCCGTCCGAAACGCGAACCTGCACCAGGTAGGTGTTGTTGGCATCGCTGTCCGTAGGCGCATCGAAATCCGGCGGCGAGACGAAGGAAAGCTCGCCGGTCGTGGCGTCAATCTCGAACTGGGCCTGATCGACTCCACCGACGATGGCATAGCTCAGCGCCGCACCGGCGTCAGGATCGTTCGCCGCGACCGTCGTGACGAGGGTCGAGTGTTCGTCCGCCGCGACAGTGGCATTGTCGCCGCCGCCGTCCGATGCAATGACCGGGCCCTCGTTCATATCGATGATGGGTAGCGTATAGGCCGAACTGATGGCGTCGGGGGTGCCGCCGACCGTGGCAT
>JBBRFD010000008.1:0-53872 GCA_038224985.1 Reyranellales bacterium | reverse complement strand
GGCGCGGTTGGCGCCGATCATCAAGGCCTCGGGGGCTCGCGTCGACTAGCGGGTCGTATAGACTGGCGGGATGGCACAGACCCTCACCACCGCTCAAGCCGTCGTCTCGATGCTGGAACTGAACGGCATCGACACCCTCTTTTGTCTTCCAGGCGTGCAGAACGACGCGTTCTTCGACGCGCTCTACGACCGCACCAACGCCATCAAGCCGATCCACGCGCGCCACGAGCAGGCCTGCGCCTACATGGCGCTGGGCTATGCAATGGCAGCCGGCAGGCCCTCTGCCTATGTCGTGGTGCCCGGTCCTGGATTCCTGAACACCACGGCGGCGTTGTCGACGGCCTATGCCGCCAATGCACCGGTGCTGGCGCTTACCGGTCAAATTCAGCAATCGATGATTGGCCGCAATATCGGCCAGCTGCATGAACTGCCCGACCAACTGGGGATCATGCGCGGCCTGACTAAATGGGCCGATCGCATCAACGCCCCGCACGAGGCGCCTGGCTTGGTGAACGAGGCCTTCCGGCGCCTGCTGTCGGGCCGCCAGCGCCCCGTGGCGCTCGAATGCGCCATGGACACTTGGGGACGCAAGGCGCCGGTCGAATTGCCCGGCGCGGCCGCCAAGGCCGATCCCTGCCCGGTCGACGAGGACGCCGTCGAGCGCGCGGCCAAGCTGCTGGGTGGCGCGCAGCGGCCGATGATCGTGGTCGGTGGCGGCGCACAGGGTGCCGGTGAATACGTCGCGGTGATCGCCGAGATGCTCGACGCGCCGGTGATGACGGGCCGGATGGGCCAGGGCGTGATCGACGGCCGCCACAGGCTCTCGGTCACGATGCCGGCCGGCTACCGCTTCTGGGGCGAAGCCGATGTCGTACTGGCGGTCGGCACGCGCCTGCAGCCGCAGCAGCAGAACTGGGGCATCGACGAACAGCTCAAGATCATCCGCATCGACATCGATGGCGAAGAGCTCGACCGCCAGCGCAAACCTGAGATCGGCATCATCGGCGATGCCGCCGCGACCTTGAAGGCGCTCGCCGGCAAGCTTGGCAAGCACAATACCAAGCGCGGCGGGCGGGCCGAGGCGGTGGCCGAGATCAAGGCGTCGTCGGCGAAAAAGATCCGCGACACGATCGGCCCGCAGATCGCCTATCTCGAGGCCATCCGCGCCGCCCTGCCGGAGGACGGCATCCTGGTCGATGAGCTGACGCAGATGGGTTACGCCGCCCGCCTCGCCTATCCGACCTACAAGCCGCGCACGTTTCTCTCGACCGGTTACCAGGGCACGTTGGGCTGGGGCTACGCCACCTCGCTCGGCGCCAAGGTCGCCAAGCCCGACACAGCGGTTGTGTCGATCAGCGGCGATGGCGGCTTCCTCTTCACCGCGATGGAGATGGCGACGGCGGCGCAGAACGGCATCGGCGTGGTCGCCGTGGTGTTCAGCGATGGCGCCTATGGCAACGTCAGGCGCATCCAGCAGCAGTCGTTCAAGGGTCGCACTATCGCCAGCGACCTGCACAATCCGGATTTCGTGAAGCTGGCCGAGAGCTTTGGCATCGCCGCCGAGCGCGTGAAGTCGCCGGCCGAACTGGGTGCCGCGATCTCGCGCGGCATCGCCCGGGGTGGGCCGATGCTGATCGACTGTCCGGTCGGTCAGCTTCCCGATCCCTGGCCCCTGGTCCAGGTGCCGCGGATCAGGCCGCGCCCCCGTCAGACGCCATAAGTCTTGAGGACGCAAGGATCTGGCTCGCGTCCGAGGCCTGGTCCGCTCGGTACGATGAAGCCGCCGTTCACCGGATCGATGGCATCGCCGTAGAGGCTCGCCTCGAGGTCCATGTGGTAGCGTTCGATCATGCCGCCGGGCTCGCCCCGCGCGGCCATGAGCTGCAGCGTGGCCAGAAAACCCGGACCGAAATAGGGCGAGTGCGGCATCAATTGCACACCGGCGGCATCGGCCAGTGTCGCCACCTTCTGGAACTCCGTGACGCCACCGACCTTGGTGACGCTGGGCTGGGCGTAGTCGACGGCGTTGGCGGCAAACATCTCGCGAAACTGGAAGGCGGTGCAGTTGTTCTCGCCGGCGGCCATGGCAACGCCGGTGCCGGCGCGCAGTTTGGCAATGGCGGCGAAATCTTCCGGCGGAAAGATCGGCTCCTCCAGCCAGTGCAGATCGTAGGGCCGCAGCTTTAGCGTCATCTGGCGCGCCTGCTCTGGCGTCCACGGGCAATTGGTATCGACCATGATCGCCACATCGTGACCTGCTGCCTCGCGCGCCGCGCGGACTTCCGGCACCTCGGTCTCGTGCAGCTTGATGTGACGATAGCCCTGCTGAACCGCGAGCTTGGTTCGCGCAGCAACCCGCTCCGGATCCTTGTATTTCAGCAGGCTGGCGTAAGCCGGCAGCGATGTTTGCCCGCCTCCGCCCAGCAGCCGGTGCAAGGGCAGGTTGGCCGCCTTGCCGGCTATGTCCCACAGCGCGATGTCGAGGCCCGACAGAGCGAACATGGTGATGCCGTAACGGCCGAACAGATGCAGCTCCTGCTGCAGGTCGTGCGACAGCTTGACGATGTCGCGGGCGTCACGGCCGATGGCGAGCGGTGCCACCATGGAGTGGATAGCCCCCTTCACCGCGTCGGTGCAATTGTAGCAGAAGGCTTCGCCCCAGCCAGTGATGCCCGTATCCGTCTCGACCTTGACCAGCAGGATGTTATTGGTCGCCCCAGTGCGCGCCGGCACGCCGCCGGCCGCCTGGCCGAAGGTGAACGGCACCTTGATGTTGACGGTGTCTATTTTGGCGATCTTCATGCCGCTTTGCCTTTCAGTATCTCGGCCAGCAACCGCTCGGCATGCGGCCGGTCGGCGATACGCTTGGAGGTGAAACGCGCGTCGTTGCGTGGCGCCAGCAAGAGGACATGGGGTGCCAGGGTGGCGGGCGGCGGCGGCGGCATTGCTTCGTCTTCCGGCATCTCGACCTCGGCCATGGCGAAATAGGTGCCGCCCTCGTCGGTCTTGAAGAAATCGACATCCCAGTGGAAGCGGCCGTCGGACCAGGCGTAACGCGCTTTTTGCAGAGTCTCGCGGCGCAGCGTCCACAGGCGCCCGAAATCGATCTTCGATATTTCTGTCTCGATCTCGACCATCTGATCCTCGACCGTGCGCTTGTAGCCGAAGATGTACTGCGTGCGGTCCGGCGCCTCGATGGCGCGGATGCGCAACCCCGGCGCCTCGAGATAGGCCTGTCGCAGGTAGGTTCGCTTGGCGCCGGGCATGTCGGCAACGCGGGCTTCCAGTGCCCCGCTCAGGTCGTCGAGGACGTATTTGCGTTCGTTTTCAATCGGCATGGCCGACCCGCTTCTTGATCAATTTCACGACCCAGCTCAGCACGGGAATGCGCTCATAGAAATTCGAGGCGGCGTCGTAGTAATCGACATGGCTCGATACCTTTCCGTCGCGCAGGCCGACCTCGGTCAATCCCGCAACCGACAAGGGCTGGCCGCGAAAGGTGCCGGTGTAGAGCCATTTCAGGTAACCGCCTTCGCCTGAGACGGCGGTGTCGACGACCTTGAATTTCGAGTCCGGCACATCGGCGTACATCTTGTCGAAGACGATGCGCAGGCTGTGCAGCCCATGCACGTCGCTGAACGGGTCTTTAAAATGCACGTCGTCGGTATACATGTCACCCAGCCGGTCGAGCCTGGCCGGCGACAGCGCGTCCATGAAGGCGCGGTAGCGGTCGAGGGTTTCGCTGGCAGCCGGCAATTTGACCATCCTCGCAAGGGCGGGAACAATGCCCTCATGACCACACAGACCATCGACGACCTGCCGACGCCCGTCCTCATTCTCGACCGCGCCATCCTGCGCCGCAACCTCAAGCGCATGAGCGAGCGGCTGGCCAAGGCCGGCGTCATGCTGCGCCCGCATCTCAAAACTGCGAAGTCGGTTCAGGTCGGTCGCATGGCGGTCGAGGGCCATGACGGCCGCATAACCGTCTCGACCCTGGCCGAGGCGCGCTATTTCACCGAGGGTGGCTTCAAGGACATTCTCTATGGCGTGGGTATCATCCCGTCGAAGCTGGCGGCGATCACCGAGCTGCGCCGCAAGGGCGTGAACCTGCGCGTCGTCACCGACAATCTCGCCGTGGCCCAGGCCATCGCCGCCGCGGCCACGAACGGCGACACCTTCTCCGTCTTCATCGAGATCGACAGCGGCGCCGGTCGCGCCGGCCTGCCCTGGCCGGAAATGCCTGGCCTGCTCGACATCGCCCGCGTGCTGCACGAGGCGCCCGGCGTCGATCTGGCCGGCGTCATGACCCATGCCGGGCATTCCTATCACGAGAGCACGCCCGACGGGATCGCGCGCGTCGCCGAGCAGGAACGCCAGGCCATCGTCGGGGCGGCCGAGAAGCTGCGTGCCGCCGGCATCCCCTGCCCGATCGTCAGCGGCGGCTCGACGCCGACCGCGACGCATTCCCGCGACTTCACCGGCATCACCGAGATGCGGCCCGGCGTCTATGTCTTCAACGACCTCGACCAGGAATTCATCGGCTCCTGCGGCGCCGGCGATCTGGCGCTCTGGGTGCTGGCTTCGGTGATCGGCCATTACCCGCATCGCAACCAGATGCTGATCGATGCCGGCGCGCTGGCGCTCTCCAAGGACATCAGCGCCCAGGAATTCCAGCCCAAGGTCGGCTTCGGCAGCATCGCCGACGCGCCGGCCAGGAACATGGCCGTGATCGAATGCTCGCAGGAGCATGGCTTTGTCGCCGCCGACGATCCGATCCCCTATGGCAATATGCCGGTCGGCACGCGCGTGCGCGTGCTGCCCAACCACGCCTGCATCACCGCGGCGGCCTACGACCGCTACTACGTCGTCGACAGCGACCTCGACGGTGGCAAGTCGGTGGTCGACGTCTACGACCGCATCAACGGCTGGTGAATCAAAGAGCCCGTCGAAAGGTGAGGTTGTAGCGGAGGTTGCCTGTCAGCCAGTGATGCCTCTCTTTCAGCGTGTTGATGCCATGGAAGGTCATGCGCGCCGGACCGCCCCAAACGACGACATCGCCATGAACTACGGGCACACGGCGCGGTAGGTCGGCGCGCTTCAAGCCACCCCAGAGGAAGACCGCCGGCACGCCGAGCGACACCGAGACGATCGGCTCTTTGTAGTCGCGCTCGTTGAGATCCTGATGCAGCGAGATACGCGTTCCAGGCTCGTAGCGATTGATCAGACAGGCATCTGGAGAAAATTTCATGAAGCCGGCCGCCGCGGCCGCTCGTCCGGCGAGATCGGCAAAGACACCCGGCATTTCCGGCCAGGGTTTGCCGCTCTCGGGATCGACAGGATCATAGCGGTAGCCCTTGCGGTCGGTGACCCAGCCCGCCTTGCCGCAGTTGGTCATGGCTACCGACATGGTCCAACCGCCCGGTACCACCATCCGACGGACCGGCGCGGCCTGCATGACATCGCTTATGGCGTCGAGCAGGGCCCGATCAACCGGCTCGGCAAAGCCGCCGAGCAGCATCGCGCCCTCGTCCAGTTTCTCGTCTCTCGATTTGAAAAGACCGCTCACGCCTAGAGCGAGCTGACGGTGTGACCGCCATCGACGGTCACGACGCTGCCCGTCATGAAGTCGCCGGCCTGCGAGGCGAGCAGCAGCAGCGCGCCGTCGAGATGCTCGGGCTGGCCGATGCGGCGCTGCGGGATGCGGTCGATCAGTTTCTGGCCGCCCGGTGTCTTCCAGAACGGGCCATTCATTTCGGTCTCGATGTAGCCGGGGCAGATCGCATTGACGCGAATATGGTATCGCGCCCATTCCATGGCCAAGGCCTGCGTGAGATGGATCAGTCCGGCCTTGGAAGCGTTATACGGCGCCACTTGCCCGATGGTGCGCAATCCGAGGATCGAGGCGATATTGACGATGCTGCCGGGCCGCTTGTCGGCGACCCAGCGCTTGGCCGCGCCCTGTGCCACCAGCCAGGCGCCGCGCAGGTTGGTGTCGACGACGGCGTCCCAGTCCTTCTCCGGCATCTCGAGTGCCGGCTTGACGATGGAAATGCCGGCATTGTTGACGACGATGTCGAGCGGGCCCGCCTTGTCGAGCGCGGCGGAAATCGACTCGCCCGACTGAACGTCGAGATCGACGGCGGTGGCCTTCACGCCCCTGGCGGTGAGTTCCGCCTGTAGAGATGCGAGGCGGTCGGCACGCCGCGCGGCCAGCACGACCGAAGCGCCGGCGGCGCCGAGGCAATGCGCGAAATGCGCGCCGAGGCCCGACGAGGCGCCGGTCACCAAAGCCACCTTGCCGCTAAGGTCGAATAGCTTGGACATCGCCGCCGCTCCCGAGTTTCATGCCCGCCTTATAGGCGAGCACGTCTTTCGGAGGAACCATGGACCTTGGTCTCAAGGGCAAACGCGTACTGGTTACCGGCGGCACCAAGAGCATCGGCCGCGCCATCGTCGATGCCTTCGTGGCCGAAGGCGCCGTGGTCGGTTTCTGCGCCCGCGATGGCGCTCTGGTGAAGGAGCGCGAAGCCGAGTGGCAGGGCAAGCAGGCCCGCGTCAAAGGCACGGCGCTCGATGTCACGAACGATCCGGCGCTGAAGAAATGGATCGACGATTTCGCCGCTGACGGCGGCCTCGATCACTTCGTCTCCAACGTCAGCGCGCTCGGCACGGAGAACACGCCGGAAGGCTGGCGCAAGGCCATCGACGTCGACATCGTCGCCACCGTCGAATCGGTGCGCCATGCCCTGCCGCATCTGGTCAAGAGCGGCCAGGGCGCCACCTGCACGATCATCGGCACGACGTCACTCGTCGAGGTTTCCGGCCCGACGCAGCCCTATCGGTCGGTCAAGGCTGCCCTCGTGCCCTATGTGAAGTCGCTGGCCATTGAGAATGCCGCCAAGGGCGTGCGCGTCAACATGGTGTCGCCCGGCACGATCCTCGAGGACGGCAATACCTGGGGCCGCCAGCGCGAGGCCAAGACCGAGCGCTACGCGCGCATGCTGGCGAAGAACCCGATGGGCCGCATGGGCACGCCGCAGGAAGTGGCCGCCGCCGTGGCTTTCCTCAGCGGCACCGGCGCTTCGTTCATCAGCGGCATCAACTTCGTCGTCGATGGCGCGCTGACGTCGCGCATCCAGTACTGAGCGCGGGCCCCTGAACACTCAGGCAAAGACTGACTGGGCACTTGTCGGACTGCTGGTCTCGGCGGGCATCGTCGCGGCCTTTCATGTCGGCAAGATGCCGCCGGCGCTGCCCTCGGTTCGCGAGGAGCTGGGCGCGACCTTGCGCCAGGGCGGCTGGCTGCTGTCGGTCGTCAACCTGATGACCGCGCTCGGCGGCATGGCGATCGCGCTGACCGCGGACCGCTTCGGCCACCGCCGCCTGGTTATCCTCGGCACGACAATCTGCCTCGGCGCGAGCCTGTTCAGCACCTTCGCTCATGGCGTCGAGCCGCTCTTCGTCGGCCGCTTCCTCGAAGGACTGGGCTTCATCACGGTCGTCGTCTCGGTGCCGACACTCCTGCTGCGAATCGCCAAACCTGGCGACACGCGCCTCGCCATGGCGTTGTGGACGACCTATATGCCCGCCGGCGCCGGCATGATGATGCTGGCCTCGGCACTGATCCTGCCGCACGCCTCCTGGCGCACCGTCTGGCTGGTCGCGGCGGCGGCTTCGGCGATGATGCTGGTGCTTCTGCTCATCCGCGCCCTGCCCCGTCGCGAACTCGATCCACCGCCTGTGCATACCCGTCCTGTCTTCGGTGAAATGACCGAGGTCGCGACCAGCGGTGGCCCTCTCGCCATCGCCGTCTGCTTCGGCGCCTACTCGGCCTGCTGGTTTGCCATCGTGGGATTCCTGCCGACGCTGCAGATTGAGCGGCTGGGTTTCACGGCCTCGACGGCCGCCATCGTCACCGCGCTGGTTACCTTCGTGAATGTTGCCGGCAACCTCGCCGCCGGCTGGCTGCTGCATCGCGGTGTGCCGCGCGTCGGATTGATCGTCGGTGCGGCGATCCCCATGGCCTTCTGCGCCGCCGGCGTCTTTCTCGATGGCGTGCCCGACCTGCTGCGGCTGGTCCTGGCCGGCGTCTATTCCATGGTGATCGGCGTTGTGCCGGGAGCCCTGTTCACCGCCATCCCCTTGCACGCACCGCGCCCGCAACTTGTCGGCGCGGCCACCGGGCTACTCATGCAAGGGTCCAATATCGGCAATCTGATCGGGCCTCCCATCACAGCGACGCTGGTCGCCTCGGGTGGCTGGGCGAGTGCGGCTTGGCTCACTTCCGTGGCGCTCGGCATTTCGGCCGCCGCCGGCATCTTCCTGCACTGGCGGGAAAAGCGTAAACTGGCCGCATGATTACCGTCGACATCGTCTCCGATACGATTTGTCCCTGGTGCTATATCGGCAAGCGCCGCTTCGAGCGTGCGCTCGACTTGAGCGGCCGCACCGACGTGGCCATTGCCTGGCGGCCCTTCCAGCTCAATCCCGACATGCCGGGCGAGGGCATGACGCGTGACGACTATGTCCGCGCCAAGTTCGGCGGCGGCGACCGGCCGCGCCAGATCTATCAGGCGATCGCCGAGAGCGGCCGCGAGGCCGGCATCGAATTCCAGTTCTCCAGGATCAAGCACACACCCAACACGGTGCTGTCGCATCGCCTCGTCCATTGGGGCAGCAAGAACGAGAAACAGGACGAGATCGTCGATAATCTGTTCCGCGGCTATTTCGAGGAAGGCCTCGATATCGGCGACCTCGAAACCCTGGTCGAAGTCGCGCGGCGCTCCGGCGTCGACGAGACGGTCGCCCGTCTCTATCTCGGCAGCGACGAAGGCCGACAGGAAGTCGTGGCCTCGGATGTCTATTCCCGCCGCCTCGGCATCAACGGCGTGCCCTGCTTCATCGTGAACCGCAAATATGCCGTCTCCGGCGCCCAGCCGCCGTCGGCTTTCGTCGAGGTCTTCAATCTCGCCGAACGCGATGCCGCCACCAGCGCTGCCCAGTCGACGTCCCCGGGCGCCGTCTTCCATGACGGCGGCTCTACGGGCTTCGCCAAAATCCCCTAATTCTCATGCGGTTTCTCACGATCTTCTCACATCGGCGAGAAGCCTCCGATACCGACCGATTGGGCCTTTCAGGCGAAGCTTCTCACTTTTTCGCCACCCTCCCCCGGGCGATGACAAACACCGACATTTAGGCCGCGAGCTTCGCGAGCGACGTCAGGATTTCCGTCACGCCGGTCAGCCGTGCCCGCTCGTCGGCCCAGGCGCGCTGGACCATGACGCGCTGGTCGGGCCTGACTTTCACCAGCGGCGCGTTCTTCTGGATCCAGGCGATCAGCCGGTCCGGCCGCTCGAACTTGTTGTCGTGGAAGGAAATCACGACCGCCTTCTCGCCGGCATCGATCTTCTCCACGCCGGCGGCCCGGCACAGCAGCTTCAGCGAGATCGTGCGCAGCAGGAACTCGGCCTCGACCGGCGCCCGGCCGAAGCGGTCGATCAGCTCGGCGCCGAAGGCGTCGATCTCGGCCTGGCTGGCGAGATTGCCGACGCGGCGATAGAGGCCCATGCGCACCGACAGGTCGGCCACGTATTCCTCGGGGATCAGGACGGGAATGCCGAGGTTGAGCTGCGGCGACCAGTCGGCCTTGCTGGCCTCGCGCGCCTGTCCGCGGGCGGCCTCGACGGCCTCCTCCAGCAGCTGCTGATAGAGCTCGATGCCGACCTCGCGGATATGGCCGGACTGTTCCTCGCCCAGCAGATTGCCGGCGCCTCGGATATCCAGATCATGGCTGGCAAGCTGGAAGCCGGCGCCCAGCATGTCGAGCGTCTGCATGACTTCTAGCCGCTTGGCGGCCGCTTCGTTCAATGCCTTGCCCGGTGGCACCGTCAGATAGGCATAGGCGCGGGTCTTGCCGCGGCCGATGCGGCCGCGCAGCTGGTAGAGCTGCGACAGGCCGAACATGTCGGCGCGATGGATGATCATCGTATTGGCATTGCGGATATCGAGGCCCGATTCGACGATATTGGTGGCCAGCAGCAGGTCGAATTTGCCCTCGACGAATTCCTGCATGGTGTTCTCGATCTGCGTCGGCGGCAGGCGGCCATGCGCCATGGCAAAGCGGATCTCCGGCACCAGTTCGCGCAACTGCGCGGCCAGCAAGGCCAGGTCCTCGATGCGCGGGCAGACGTAGAAGCTCTGGCCGCCGCGATATTGCTCGCGCAGCAGCGCCTCGCGGATGGTAACGCCGTCGAAGGGCGTGACGAAGGTGCGGACCACCAAGCGGTCGACCGGCGGCGTCGCGATCAGGCTCATGTCGCGCACGCCGGTCAGCGCCAGCTGCAGCGTGCGCGGGATCGGCGTCGCCGTCAGGGTCAGCACATGGACGTCGGCGCGCAGCTCCTTGAGGCGTTCCTTGTGGCTGACGCCGAAATGCTGCTCCTCGTCGACGATCAGCAGGCCGAGGTCCTTGAACTCGATGCTCTTGGCCAGCAGGGCGTGCGTGCCGACGATGATGTCGACAGTGCCGTCGGTGAGGCCTGCCTTGGTCTCCTTGGCCTCCTTCGCCGTCACCAGCCGCGACAGGCGGCCGAGGCGCAGGGGCAGGCCCTGGAAGCGCTCGGTGAAGGTACGATGATGCTGGCGCGCCAGCAGGGTCGTGGGCGCGATCACCGCCACCTGCTTGCCCGACATTGCCGCGATGAAAGTGGCGCGCAGGGCGACCTCGGTCTTGCCGAAGCCGACATCGCCGCAGACCAGCCGATCCATCGGCTTGCCGGAGGACATGTCCTCCATGACGTCGGAGATGGCTTGTAGCTGATCGTCGGTCTCGGAATAGGGAAAGCGCGCACAGAACTCGTCGTAGAGACCGTCGGGCGGGGTCATCAGCACGCCGCGCTGGATGGCGCGCTCGGCAGCGATCCTGATCAACCGGTCCGCCATATCGGCGATGCGCTGCTTGAGCCTGGCCTTGCGCGACTGCCAGGCAACGCCGCCCAGGCGGTCGAGCGTGGCGCCCTCTTCCGCGGAACCATAGCGGCTCAGCACATCGATGTTCTCGACCGGCACAAAGAGTTTGTCGCCGCCTTCGTAGGTCAGCCGCAGGCAATCGTGACGCGCGAACTGGATTTCGAGCGTGATCAATCCCTCGTAGCGGCCGACACCATGTTCGCGATGGACGACGAGATCGCCTTCGCTCAGTGCCGAAGCCTCGGCAATGAAACGCTCCGACGGGCGCCGTTTCTTCACCGGGCGCGACAGGCGGTCGCCGAGGATGTCCTCCTCGCTGATGATTTCGAGGTCGGTCAGCACGAAGCCGTGCTCGAGCGGCCAGACGGCAACCGCCAGTGTTCCGGGTGGCAAGGCCTGGGCCATGGCGTAATCGGTGACGGCGACCGGGAGGGTAGAACCGTGCTCCTGCAGCAGGTTCTGCAGGCGGCTCGCCGAGCCTTCGGTATAGCCGGCGACGACGACACGGCGGCCGGCGGCATTGGCGGTCTTGGCGTGTTCGGCGACGCGATCGAACAGGTTCACGCCTTGGGCGGTCCGCGCCTGGGCGAAGCCTTCATGGCGGCGGCCACTGAGATCGATTGTATTGGGCGTCTCGGGTGGCGCGTCGAAGCTGGTGAGCTGCACGCTGCTGCGGCCCTCGAGCATGGCGTTCCAATGCGACGGCTTGAGATAGAGTGTCTCCGGCGGCACCGGCTTGTAATCCGTGCCGCCACTCATGCCGCCTTTGGCGCCAGTCTTGAGGCGAGCGTCGTAATAATCGGCGATCAGCTCGTAACGGGCGTCGAAGGATTCCTGGAGTTGATGATCGCCGCTGACGATGGCGCCGGGGCAATAGTCGAGGATGGTATCGAGCCGTTCATGGAACAGCGGCAACCAGTGCTCGAGGCCGACATGGCGTTGACCGGCCGAGATCGCTTCGTAGAGCAGATCCTCGCCCGCCACGGCGCCGAACAGCGTGCGGTAGCCGGTGCGGAAACGCTGGATGCTCTCGGGCGTCAGCAGGACCTCGCTGACGGAGAGCAGCGCGACCTCGGTGCGCTCGCCGGTCGAGAGCTGCGTCATCGGATCGAAGGAGCGGATTGCTTCGAGCTGGTCGCCGAAGAGATCGAGGCGCAGTGGCTCCGACGTGCCTGGCGGATAGAGATCGAAGAGGCCGCCGCGGATGGCGAATTCGCCGGGCTCCATCACCGTGTCGGCGCGTTTGTAGCCGTTGTCGCCGAGGAATTGGGTCAGCCAGGCGACATCGACCGTGGCGCCCTTGCGCAGCACGGTGGCGGCGCCGGCATAGAGGTCCTTGGGCGGCACGCGCTGCAGGGCAGCACCAACCGAGGCCAGGATGATGCGTCCTGGCGAGCCGGCAGGCCGAGGGGCCGCCAGCCGCGACAGCGTCTCCAGCCGCTCGGCCACGATATCGGGATGCGGCGACAGCCGGTCGTAGGGCAGGCAGTCCCAGGCCGGGAAAACCAGCACCTCGCGCTCGGGCGAAAAGAAGCGCAGGCCGTCCTGCAAGCGCTCCAGCCGCTGGCCGTCGCGGGCGACATGCAGGATGTCTTGCCCGCCGGTGGTGCGCGCCAGTTCGGCCAGCGCCAGGGCGTCGGCGCCTTCCGGCAGTCCGGCGATGGTCCAGCGGCCGGGTTTGCGCGAGATCGCGGCCAGTTGATCGACGAGAGACGCTGCCATGACTGCCTAGAACTTCACCTGAAAGGCCAGAAGGCGGCGCAGCACGGGCGTGTCGGAATCCGCCGGAATTTCGGCCTGTCCCGACACCCAGCTGAAAATGTCGTTGTCGCCGACGGCCAGCAGGCGCTCGTACTGGTCGAGTTCGGCCGTTCCGAAGGAGAAAATCTGGGCGCGCGCGAACTGGCCCAGGAGAATGTCGTTCTCCTTGTTGCCACGATAGACGCTGCGGTAGAGGAGCCGCTTGCGTCGGGTCTCGATGTCTTCGTCTTCGCCCATCTTTTCCCCAGGCCCGGCCCGAAAAGGGGCGTAGCATATAGGCGGCGCCGGTGGCCAAGTCACGCGGCCCATAGCAACCATGCGCCCGCAGATCCTCACCCCTCTTTTCGCCCAGGTTACGTCGCTGCCAGGCATTGGCCCGCGGCTGGGCAAGCTCGTGGAGAAACTTGCAGGGCCACTGGTGGTCGATCTGCTGTGGCACCTGCCGACCGGCATCGTCGACCGGCGTAACGCGCCCGATGTCGCCAATGCCATTCCGGGCGATGTGGCGACGCTGACCGTCACGGTCGAGGAGCATGTCGTGCCCAACAATCGCCGCCAACCCTATCGGGTCTGGTGCAGCGACGAGACCGGCCGGCTCTGCCTCACCTATTTCAACGGCCGCGAGGATTACCTCAAGACCCTGCTGCCGGTGGGCGACATCCGCGTCATCAGCGGTCGCGTCGAGCTCTATCAGGGCGAGCGGCAGATGACGCATCCCGATCATGTCGTGCCGCTCGACCAGCGCGAGTCGATCCTGCGCGTCGAGCCGGTCTACGGCCTGACCGCGGGCCTGACGCAGCGGCCGGTTCAGAAGGCCATCGCGGCCGGCATCGAGCGCGCGCCAGCCATGCCGGAATGGCAGGACGCCGCCTGGCTCGCCCGCAGCAAGTGGAGCGACTGGAAGACGGCGCTGGCGACGGCGCATGCGCCAACGTCGTCGGAAGAACTGGCGCCCCTCAATCCTGCCCGCGCCCGCCTCGCCTTCGACGAGTTGCTGGCCAGCCAGCTCGCCATTTCACTTGTCCGCCATCACCAACGCACGCAGGCCGGCCGCAGCATCGCGGGCGACCAGAGCCTGCAGAAGAAGGCGCTGGCGGCGCTGCCGTTCCAGCTGACCTCGAGCCAGACCTTCGCCATCGCCGAAATCTCGGCCGATATGGCCAAGGCGGAACGCATGGTGCGCCTGTTGCAGGGGGATGTCGGCAGCGGCAAGACGCTGGTCGCCGTGCTCGCCATGCTGACGGCGGTCGAAGCCGGCGCGCAGGCGGCCTTCATGGCGCCGACCGAACTCCTGGCCCGCCAGCACTTCGCCACCATGGCGCCGCTGGCTGAAGCCGCTGGCGTACGCTTTGCCTTGCTCACTGGCCGCGACGGCCAGCTACAGAAGAAGGAAACGATGCGAGGGCTGGCCGACGGCTCGATCCAGCTCGTCGTCGGCACGCATGCCTTGGTACAGGAGGACGTCGAATTCGCCGATCTCGCGCTCGCGGTGGTCGACGAGCAGCACCGCTTCGGCGTGCATCAGCGCATGGCGCTGCCGTCCAAAGGACAGGCGGTCGATCTGCTGGTCATGACGGCCACGCCGATCCCACGCACCTTGATGCTCGCGGCCTATGGCGACCTCGATGTGTCCAAGCTGACCGAGAAGCCGGCCGGCCGTCTGCCCATCGACACCCGCACCCTGCCGCTGGATCGCCTGAATGAAGTCGTCGGCGCCGTCGGCCGCATGATCGGCACAGGTGCGCGCGTCTATTGGGTCTGCCCTCTGATCGAGGAGTCGGAGGACATCGACCTCGCCAATACCGAGGAGCGCTTCCGTGTCCTGAGCGAGCGCTATCCCGGCAAGGTTGGCCTGCTGCATGGCCGCCTCAAGGGCGCCGAGCGCGAGGCGACCATGGCCGCCTTCTCCGAGGGCCGCCTGTCGATCCTTGTGGCGACGACGGTGATCGAGGTCGGTGTCGATGTGCCGGAAGCCACGGTTATGGTGATCGAGCATGCCGAGCGCTTTGGCCTGGCCCAGCTCCATCAGTTGCGCGGCCGCGTTGGTCGTGGCCGCGCCAAGTCGAGCTGCCTGTTACTTTACGCCATGCCACTAGGCGAGACCGCGAAGTCGCGCCTCGCCATCATGCGCGAGACTGAGGACGGCTTCCGCATCGCCGAGGAAGATCTGAAACTGCGCGGCGCCGGCGAGCTGCTGGGCACGCGCCAGAGCGGCCTGCCCGATATGCGGCTGGCCGACCTCGCGGCCCATGGCGAGTTGCTGCAGGCCGCGCGGGACGACGCGCGGCTGATCGTCGACCGCGATCCCGACCTCAAGACGGAGCGCGGTATCGCGCTGCGCGCCCTGCTCTACCTGTTCCGGCGCGACGATGCGGTCAGGACGCTGCGCGCCGGCTAACTAACCGAGCTGCGCCACGTAGGCGCGCAACGCATCGCGCGCGGTCTCGACGGCCTTGTCGGCATCGGCCTTGCGCTTGGCGAGTGCCTCCAGCTCGGTCTCCTGCTTGTCGAGGGTAGCGAGGTAGCGGCGTTGCAGGTCGCTGTTGGCCGGCACGCGTGAAAGATTTTCGCGCAGGCGTGCCTGCTCCTGGACGATCTGATTGCGCTCGGCATCGACCTGCTGGCCGCGCCGCTGCGCTTCGGCAACCGTGCCCTGAAGCTGCAGCACCTTGGTCAGCGCCTCGCGGGTCTTGGCGTCGAATTCGCGGGCCTGGGCGAACAGCCGTATCTGATCCGACGAACCGTCGACCAGGCGGATATCCTGCTGGACCGTCTGCTCCTGCACGACCTCGAAAGTCTGGGTCTGGTCGCCCCCCGGAAGCTGGAACGGGATGCGGTAGTTGCCTTCGCTGATGTCGACGCCCTTGGAGTCGGGTTTGGTCAGCGACCAGCCCGGCAGCCGGCGTTGCACGACGATCAACTGACGCGGCTCCTTGGCCGGGCCGCGCACGCGATAGGTCACGGTCTGGCGCACCAGTCGCGAATAGCGCAGCACGCTGTCGACGATGGTGCCGCTGGCCAGACGCTCGGTCTGCGCCGAGTCGCGTTCGATGATGATCTTCTCGTCCAGCGCATAGGAGAGAATGCGCGTCTCGCCAACCGGGAAGGCCGAGAGGCGGGCGTCGCCGACGTAGGTGACGGCGCCTGCCTTGTCGCGTTCGTAGATGGTGAGGATGCCCGGCGGCAGGCCGGTCTCGCCATCGTTGGTCAGGCGCACGGCGGCCAGCGGATTGCGCGCCGGGGAATCGGCCTGATAGACGGCGAGGCGAAGCGCCGGCACCTGGCGGTCGATGATGGGGATGGAAAGCGTCTTGCCGAGGCCGAGGCTTACCGCGCGCGGGAACTTGAAGACGACCTGCGTGGCCGCATCGGTTGCTTCGACCTGCTCCGCCATCCCTGCAACGGGCGGCGGCGGAGGGGCCGCCATGGCCGGCGAGGCAACGCTGCGTTCCTGCTGGCGGTAGCGATCCTGCGCCGGCATCGGTGCAGGCGCTGGCGCGGGTGCCGATTTGGCTTCGACGCCGCCGCGGTCGATGCCGGGCATCAGGCGGCCGGCGACTTCGACCGGCACTTCAGGGCGCGTGACGTAATAGGCATTGTAGAGGGCCTGATGGAACGAGACCGGGCGGCCGGAGACGAGCGTCAGCTCGACATCCTTCCAATCCTGCCCGCTCATGTTCTCGACGGTGGCCCAGCCCTGCAGGGCCGAGCGCGGACCTTCGGCCGCCAGTGTGAAGCGGTAGGACGCCTTCCAGACCGGTGCGGCGACAATATAGGCGACCCGCAGCGTGCGCTTGCCCTGCCCGCGCGCCGCCAGCTCCAGCGTGCGCGCATCTTTTGCGCGATTGGCCTGGATGGCCTGCAAAGCCTGACCGATCTTGTCGCGCAGCACCGGATCGCTGAACTGCAGGTCCTGGGCATCCTCGAGAATGAATTGCTGCATGCCTTTGTCGGTGAAGAGCGTGACGCGGGTGCGCTTGGTGGTGGCCTTGCCGTCGTTCAGCGTGACCGTCTCCTCCTCGACCGAGACGATGCGGCCCGAGGTGGCGCGGGCGCCGCCGACCGAGATCTGCGCGCCCTTCAGCTTGGCGAGCAGCGCCGCCGGTGAGTCCAGCGACTCCTGATCGAAAGGCAGGTCCTTGAACGCTTGCAGGAGCGGCTCGCGGCCGGGAAGACTAAGGCCGCCGACGCTGCCCTTGTCGTCATAGACGACGAGGCTCTTCAGTACGTCGTCGACCTGGTCGAGCGGCACGGTGAGCTTCAGCGTGGCGTCACCGTCGACCGTCGCTTCATATTCGAAGTAACCGAGGCCGCCCGAGGAGAGCATGACCCGCTTCAAGGCGAGGTCCTGCGCAAAGGCCAGTCCGGGCAGCGTCGAAAGGCATGACACGACAACGAAAGTCAGAAGACGGTTCATTCAGGCCCCCGCGAGTTCGGATCGCACCGTGCAGTGCGACTGTGACACAACCGGGGCGAAGCAAAGAAATTAAGAGGCAAGTGCTGCTTTGAGCGCCTCGAACGGCAGGAGAACGCAATCCTGCCGGGATTTATGGGCCTTGAGCGGCTCGAAAGCCGTGAACGGCTCGGCGGCGATCCCATCCACCCGGCCCAGGGCCCGCTCCGCCTCCTGACGCACGGCGGCGACACCTGCTGCATCCCGCCCGACTGCGACAGAAGCCAGCGCCGAAGCCGAAGCCTGGCACAGCAGGCAGCCGCGCACCTGGTGGGCGAGTTCGACGATCCTGCCCTGCCCGTCCAGCGAGACATCGATGCTCACGCGGTCGCCGCATAGGGGATTGTCGCGCCGCGCGCTCTTGGTCGGGTTGGCGAGCTTGCCGGCACCGGTCTTGGCCTTGGCCAGCGCCACGATCTTCTCCTGATAGATCTCGTCGCTCATCGCAGCGTCTTTACGGCGTGACGGACGCCGGTCAGCAAAGCGTCGATATCGCTCTCGTCGTTGTAAGGGGCTATCGAGACGCGCGTCGTGCCGTCGAGGTCGAAGCGATCCATCAGCGGCTGGCAGCAATGATGGCCGGCACGCACGGCGACACCAAAGGAGTCGAGGGTCTGGGCGATGTCGTGCGGATGGACACCGTCGACCATAAAAGAGACGACCGGATAGCGATTCTGCAAACCGGCTGGCCCGAGGATCTGCGTGCCGTCGATGCGCTGCAAGCCGTCCATCAGGCGCTGTACCAGCGCCATCTCGTGTGTCGCGGCCGCCGTCCAGTCGATGCCGCTCATCCACTTGCAGGCAGCGCCCAACCCGATCGCCGGCCCGATCGGCGGCGTTCCTGCCTCGAAGCGCCGCGGCGGCGGCGCCCAGGTCGTCTCGGCGAAGGTGACGCGGCCGATCATCGAGCCGCCGCCCATGAAGGGCGGCATGGCTTCCAGCAGCTCGGGCCTCGCCCAGAGCACGCCGATGCCGTTGGGGCCGTAGCATTTGTGGCCGGCGAAGACGTAGAAATCGATGCCGAGCGCCGGCAGGTCGACCGGTCCGTGCGGCGCCCGCTGTGCGCCATCGAGCATGACCTTGGCGCCGACCGATTTGGCAGCGGCGACCACGGCGCGGACATCGACCAGCGCACCGGTGACGTTGGAGACATGGGCAAGCGAAATGAGCTTCGTGCGCGGCGTCAGCAGGCCCCCCAGCTTGTCGAGGTCGATGCGGCCGTCGAGGGTCACCGGGATCATGTCGATTTCGATCCCCGAGCGCGCCCGCAGAAGCTGCCAGGGCACGATGTTGGAATGGTGCTCCAGCTCCGACAGCAGGATGCGGTCGCCCGCTTTCAGCAACGCGCCATAGGAATAGGCCACCAGATTGATCGCCGCCGTGCAGCCCCCGGTGAAGACGATCTCCATCGGCTTCACGCCCAGGAACCTCGCCACCTCCTCGCGCGCGCCCTCGTAGGCCTCGGTGGCGCGTTCTGCGAGGCGGTGGACGCCGCGCAAGACATTGGCGCGGCCGGTGGTCTCGTAGGTCCATACGGCATCGAGCACGGCATCGGGCGTCTGCGCCGAGGCGCCGTTGTCGAGGTAATGGACCGGCTTGCCATCGATGATCTGCAAGAGGATCGGGAATTGGCGGCGGACGGCCGCGACGTCGAAGGTCATGTCGGTTTCCGGGCACGCCAGGCTTCGAGGGCCTGCGGGGTGTCGATGTCGGTCAACGCGGCCTCGCCCGTCATCTCGACTTCGCAGACGAGGTCGGCGTGCTCGCCGATCAAATGCCTGGCGCCGGTGTCGCCGGAAAGCTTGGCCATCTCGGGAAAGAAACGACGCGCCCAGAGCACGGGGTTGCCGCGCTTGCCGCCGACCGTCGGTACGCAGATCGAGCGGCCCTCGACGGGGCTGAAGGAGGCGATCAGCCGGTCGAGCAGCGGCGCGCCGACGCTCGGCATGTCGCCCAGCTGGACCACGGCGGCATCGATACCCGCGCCGAGAGCGGCGATGCCGGTGCGAACCGAGGTGCTGAGCCCATCGGCAAAATCCGGGTTCACGACGAAGCGCACACGGGCCTGGGGCGAGATCGCTTTCTCGACAGCGGCGCGGACATCGGCGGCCATGTGGCCCAAAACGACGACGATCTCGACGGCTTGCGAGGCGAGTGCGGCTTTCACGGCGTGGACGACGAGAGGTGAGCCTTCTGCATCGGCCAGGAGCTTGTTGGGCCCGCCCATGCGGGTCGATTTGCCGGCGGCGAGGATCAGCACGGCGACACGGGGCGCCTGTTGCGGGCCCTCGGCCTCGTCATCGGAATCGTCGCGCGGCTGCGGTCGCGTCGGTATTTCGGCCAGCAAGCCGCCCGAGCCCATGCGCACGATCTCGGTGCGGCCGACGGGCAGGCGCGCGGCCAAGCGTTCCAGCACCATGTCGAATCCATTGTACTTGGGCGACTTGGCGCAGCCCGGCAGGCCCAGCACCGGCTTGCCGTCCAGCTCCGCCGTCAGCAGCAGATTGCCGGGATCGACCGGCATGCCGAAATGAAGGATCTTGCCGCCGGCCTCGCGGATGCCTGCGGGCACAACGTCGTCGCGATCGACGATGGCCGAGGCGCCGGCGATCAGGAAGAGGTCGCAGCCCTCTTCCTGCAGTTCCTTGAGCGCGCCAGCAATGGCCTTGGCGTCATGGTCGCAGCGGCGCTCGCCGGCCAGCGTGCTACCCAACGACTTCAGCCGCGCGCCGGTCGTGCCGACGGCCTTGTCGAGGACCTTGTCGCGGGTGCCGCGCAGCCGGGTTTGCACCAGACCGGCTTTCATCGCCTGAAACGGCGCGACCGAGATCACCGGCTCGTTGGCGGCCTTGGCGACCTCGACGGCGCGGGCAACAGCGCTCCTTGGCGCGGCATAGGGAATGATTTTCACGGTCGCCACCATCTGGCGTGGGCCGACGCGGGCATAGGGCTGCAGCGTGGCGACGGTCACCGACTCGTCGAACTCGTTCAGCGCGTCGATGCGCTCCTTGTCGACCAGCACCACACCGGCCTCGCTGGCGAAATGATTGCAGCGGCCGGTGAAGGCCGCCGTGATCTCGATGCCCCTGCCCGCCAGCGCGCGGGCAACCGCGGTCGCCGCTTCGTCCTCATGCACGTCGTCGGGATCGAGCCGCGCCGCCACGACCGCCGCAACGCCGGCCTTCTTCAGGCTCGCGACATCCTCGGCGGAAAGCCGGCGGCCCTTGGCAAAGTTGATGCCGTCGGCCCGCCAGCTATGCGCGAGAATGGCGCCGGCGGCCTCGTCGATCGGAGTATCGCCAAACCTCACGCAGCGACCGCCTTCGGTCCGGCCAGCGCCTCGAGCCGGCGCGCCCGCACTTCGACGATCTGGCCGAGGATCGAAACCGCGATCTCCGCCGGCGACTTGGCGCCAATGTTGAGTCCCACGGGGCCATGGATGCGCGCAAACTGCTCTTCGGTGATACCGGCCTCGGTCAGCCGTTCCTTGCGCTTGGCATGGGTGCGCCGGCTGCCCAGCGAGCCAACATAGAAGGCCTCCGACTTCAGCGCGTATTCCAGCGCCGGGTCATCGAGCTTGGGATCGTGCGTCAGCGTCACCACGGCCGTCGAGCGGTCGAGACCGATCTCGGCCATCGCTTCGTCGGCCCATTCCTGCATCACCTTGACGCCGGGAAAGCGGCTGTCGGTGGCAAAGGAGCGGCGCGGGTCGATCACGGTGACGTCGAAATCCATCAGCGAGGCCATCGGCGCCAGCGCCTGGGCGATATGAACCGCGCCGACGATGATCAGCCGCGCCGGCGGAACATAGACATGCAGGAAGACCTTCTCACTGCCGACATCGATCGTCTCGCTCTTGCCGGTCTCCATGGCAAAGCGCGCCGCGGCCAGCACGGCGGCATCTTCCGCCAACACGCCCTCGGCGCGGTCGTGATAGATCAGCGTCTCGGCGGCATCGCTGAGGCGCGTCGCCAACGTCACCGCGAGATGGTTGGTGCGGGCAGCCTGGATCTTGGCGAGGGTTTCGGCCTTCATGGCTCAGTTTACCTTCTCGACGAAAACCTGGACCTTGCCGCCGCAGGCGAGGCCGACATCCCAGGCCTGCTCGTCGGTGACGCCGAAATCGAGCATGCGGGGCTTGCCGTCGGCGATCGAGGCCAGAGCTTCCTTCACCACGGCGCCTTCGATACAGCCGCCGGAGACGGAGCCCACCATGGCGCCGCTGTCATCGACGGCGAGCTGGCTGCCGACCGGACGCGGCGACGAGCCCCAGGTGGTGATGACGGTGGCCAGGGCTACGTTCTTGCCCGAGGCCTTCCACTTGCCGACCTGTTCCAGAACATCCTGCTGTGCGTCGCTCATGGCTTACTCCTTGTGCAAATCGTTTTGCAAATCGTTCAGGCCGCGCCGCCAATCCACCAGCCGCTTGTCGCGGCCCACCGTCTCGGCGCCCAGCGCTGCGATCAATCCGGTCAGGCTCTCGAGGTTATGCACCGGCCGGAATTCGTCGACATGCGGCAGCATCGCCTTGTTGCCCTGGGATTTGGGTTCGTAGCCACCGTAGCGCAAGAGCGGGTTGAGCCAGATCAGTCGCTTGGCGGATTTGTGCAGGCGCTCCATCTCTTCTTCCAGCCCGGCCGCGCCTTCGCGGTCGAGGCCATCGGTTATCAGCATGACCACGGCACCCTGCCCCAGCACGCGGCGCGACCACTTGTTGTTGAACTCATGGAGCGTCTGGCCGATGCGGGTGCCGCCCGACCAATCTTCCACCTGCGCCGAGGCTTTGACTAGCGCTATATCCACGTCCCTATAACGCAAGGCTCTTGTCACATTGTTGAGCCGGGTGCCGAAAGTGAAGCAATAGACGCGGTCGCGGTCGTTGGTGATGGCATGCATGAAATGCAGGAACATGCGCGTGTAACGGGCCATCGAGCCGGAAATATCGCAGAGAATGACCAGCGGCGGCGGCACTCGGCGCGGCTCGCGACGGCGCAGAACCGTCAGCCCCTCGGGCCGCAGGGCACGGCGGAACGACGCCCGAAAGTCGATACGCGGTCCCCGCAGCGCTGCCCGGTAGCGGCGGGTCCTGCGGTCGGGCACGGGCAGGCGGAGCCGGGCGATGGCGCGCATGGCCTCGTCGAGCTCGGCCTGCGACATCTGCTCGAAATCCTTCTGCTGCAGGATCTCGCGGTCGGAAACCGTGAATGTCGCCTCGACTTCGACCTCGGGCGGCTCGCCCTCGTCCTTGGGTGCCTCGCCGTGGCCGGGCTGCAGGGCCTCCTGCAGGCGGCGGCTCAGCTGCTTGCGCTTGTCGGGCTCGGCCGGAACGGCGATCTGCGGCAACAGCATCTGCATCATCTTTTCGAGAAGACGCGGGTTGCGCCAATAGACGTGGAAGGCCTGGTCGAAAATCTCGCGCTGGTCGCGGCGGTTCACGAAGACCGAATGCAGCGTCCAATAAAAATCGTCGCGGCTGCGGATGCCAGCGGCCTCGACGGCCTCGATGGCGCGCAGCACCTGGCCTGGCCCGACGCGCAAACCGGCAGCGCGCAAGGTCCGGGCAAAGTGGACGATGTTGGTGGCGAGCTTGCCTTCGACAGGCTCCGGCGCGCCATTGTCGGTCGTCTGCGCATCCATGCCGGGCGTCTTAGCCTAGCGGCTGCGCGGCGATGTCGGAATTCACCTGACGCAGGATCTCGGCCGCCTCGGAACCCTGCAGTCGTGCGATGTCGTCCTGGTACTTCAGCAGGACGCCCAGCGTGTCGTTGATGCTCTTGGGGTCGAGGTCGAGCTTGTCGAGCTCCGACAGGGCCGTTGCCCAGTCGATCGACTCGGCGACACCGGGCGCCTTGAACAGGTCAAGCTTGCGCAGCTCCTGGACGAAGCCGACGACCTGACGCGACAACCGGTCGGGTGCGCCCGGCGCTTTGACCTTGAGGATCTCGAGTTCGCGCTTGAGATCGGGGTAGTCGACCCAGTGGTAGTAGCAGCGGCGCTTCAGCGCATCATGGATCTCGCGCGTGCGGTTCGACGTCACGATGACGATCGGCGGCTCGGCGGCCTTCACGGTGCCGAGTTCGGGAATCGTCACCTGGAAGTCCGACAGTACTTCCAGCAGGTAAGCTTCGAAGGGCTCGTCGGTGCGGTCCAACTCGTCGATCAGCAAGACGGGCGCGCCACCGTCTTGCGGCTCCAGCGCTTCGAGCAACGGTCGGCGGATGAGAAACTTCTCGCTGAAGATGTCGTTGGCGAGCTGGTCGCGGTCCTGGACGCCCTGCGCCTCGGCCAGACGGATCTCGATCATCTGGCGGGCGTAGTTCCATTCGTAGACGGCCGACGAGGCGTCGAGGCCTTCGTAGCATTGCAGGCGGATCAGGCGGCGCCCCATGGTGGCGGCCAGAACCTTGGCGATCTCGGTCTTGCCGACGCCGGCCTCGCCTTCGCAGAATAGCGGGCGGCCGAGCTTCAGCGCGAGATAGAGCACCGTGGCAAGGCTGCGGTCGGCAATGTAGTTGCCGCCTTTCAGCAGCTCGATCGTGGCGTCGATCGACGTGGGCTTTGCGGAAGACATGAAACTCCTGAAGACGCTGAGCTGCCGGGCGAACCGGCCAAGTGAATGGCCAAGTGAATAGCCAGTGTAGCGGATGGGGTGGCGGGCCGATATGCTGGGAATCGCAAGATAAAACAAGGATTTGGGAGGCCGCCGTGCAGGCAGACTTGTTCAAGGGCCGGACGGCCATCGTGACCGGCGGCGCGCGCGGCATCGGTCTCGCCTGCGCGGCGAAAATCATCGAGGGCGGCGGCCGTGTGGCGCTGTGGGATCGCGACTTGCTGCGCGCCGAGCAATCCGCCGCTTCGCTGGGCCAGGCCATCGCCGTCTCGGTCGACGTCACCACCGAGGAATCGGTCGCCAAGGCGCTGGCCGAGACCGAGCAACGGCTGGCGGCGCCGGACATCCTCGTCGCCAGTGCGGGTATCACCGGCCCGAACACGACCGTCGCCACCTACCCCGTCGACGAATGGCGCAAGGTGATCGACATCAACTTGACCGGCGTCTTTCTGTGCAACCGCGCCGTCACGCCGGGCATGGCCAAGCGTGGCTGGGGCCGCATCGTCAACATCGCCTCGGTCGCCGGCAAGGAGGGCAATCCCAATGCCTCGGCCTATTCGGCCTCCAAGGCGGGCGTGATCGGCCTCACCAAGTCGCTCGGCAAGGAACTTGCTACGACCGGTGTGCTGGTGAACTGCGTCGCGCCAGCGGTGGTGAAGACGGAGCTGTTCAGCCAGATGACCGATCAGCACATCAACTACATGCTGTCGAAGATCCCGATGAACCGCTTCGGTGAAGTCGAGGAAGTGGCATCCATGGTGGTATGGCTCTCTTCCGATCAATGCACCTTCAGCACCGGCGCCACCTTCGATCTCTCCGGCGGACGTGCCACTTACTAGGGACAACCTGACAATGGCTCTGCACGAGAAGACACTGACCGAGTTGGCGGCCGGCCTCGCCGCCAGGACCTTCTCGTCGCGCGAGATCGTCGATGCGCTGCTCGCCCGCATCGCGAAGGCCGACGGCAAGCTGCATGCCTTTACCGAGGTCTACACCAGGGAAGCGCGCGCCATCGCCGACTCGGCCGACACGGCGCGCGCCTCGGGCTTCCCGATGGGTCCGCTGCAGGGCCTGCCGGTCGCATACAAGGACCTCTGCGACATCGCTGGCCGCATCGGCACTGGCGGTTCGAAGATGTGGGAGAAGCGCGTCGCCAAGGAAACCTCGAATACGGTCGAGCGCCTGACGGCAGCCGGCATGGTGCCGCTGGGCAAGCTTCACATGGTTGAATTTGCCTTCGGCGGCTGGGGCACCAACCCGCTGATGGGTACGCCGTGGAATCCCTGGGACCTCAAGACCGCGCGCACGCCGGGCGGCTCGTCGAGCGGCACCGGCGTTGCCGTGGCGGCCCGCCTCGCCCCGGCCGGCATTGGCAGCGACACCGGCGGCTCGGTGCGCATTCCTTGCGCCTTCAACGGGCTGGTGGGCCTCAAGGTTACCTTCGGCCGCATCGGTCTTTCGGGCACCATGATGCTGAGCTGGACGCTCGACTCGATCGGCCCGATGGCCCGTTCGGTCGAGGATTGCGCCTTGATGCTGAATGCGCTGGCCGCTCCCGATCCGCGCGATCCGACAACCCTCGGTCAGCCGTTGGAAGACTTCACGGCGGCGACCAAGGGCGGTTCGATCAAGGGCATGCGCATGGCCCTGCCTGACAAGAGCGCCCTGCCCGACTTCGTGCAGCCCGATGTCGTTGCCGCCTGGCTGGCAGCCGCCAAAGTCTTCGAACAGGCCGGCGCGATCATCGAGCCGGTGAAGCTGCCGGGCTGGTTCTTCGACATGGCCCAGGCCGCCGGCACCATCTCGACCTCGGAGATGTTCTCTCTGCACCGTGGCTGGATCGAGGACATGGGTCAGGCGATCGGCAACGGAGTGCGTGGCCGCGCGCTCCTCGGAAAGAACTTCCTACCGGGCGTCTATGCCGGCGAGCTGCGCCGCATGGGCCAGCGCCGCGCCGAGTTCAGCGAGTGGATGCGTCCCTACGACGCCCTGCTGCTGCCGGCCGTCGGCATGCCGGCCATTCCGTTGACGGAAGTCGACGAGACCTCTCCCGTCATTGGCGCGCTCACCCGGCCGGGCAATTATCTCGGACTCTGCGCGCTCTCGATGCCTTGCGGCTTCTCCGCAGGCCTGCCGCTTGGCCTGCAGATCATGGGCAAGCCCTTTGCCGAGGGCGACGTGCTGAAGCTGGGCAAAGCCTATCAGGACGCGACGGACTTCCATCGCCGCGCACCCGACCTGTCAGCGCTTGGGCTCTGAGCGGCCTCGCCAGCTCACCAGCAGGCCGGCGGAGATGATCAGGACGGTACCGAGCCAAACGTAAAGGTCCGGCACCTCGGCGAACATGAAGTAGCCGACGATCACCGAGCCGATCATCTGCGTGTAATTGAACGGCGCCACGAAATTGGCCGAGGCATAGGTCATCGCCCGCGCGACGCAGTAGTGTCCGAGGCCGCCCAGCGCCCCCAGCGAGCAGAGCAGCGCCCAGTCCTGCCAGCTGACGGGCGTCTTCCAGACAAAAGGCAGTATCGCCGACATGATAATGGCGCCCAGCAACACGCTGTAGAAAATCGACGTGGCGGGATGATCGACGCCAGCCACGCGGCGGATGACGATCTGGTAGATCGAGTAGCAGGTGGCGCTGCCCAGCAGCAGGACCGAGGCCCATTGGAAGAGCGCGCCACCGGGCCGGATCACCACCAGGACGCCGGCGAAGCCCACGACCACGGCGGCGAGCCGAAACGGCGTGATGCGTTCGCCCAGCATCGGCCAGGCGAGGAAGACGACGACAAGGGGTGAGACGAAGGTGACGGCGATGGCCTCGGCCACCGGCACGAATTTCACGGCCGAGAAGAACAACAGCGTCGACAGCAGCATCGTCACCGAGCTGACGAATTGCCAGCCGATCTGCCGTGTGCGGAACAATCCCAGCCCAAGACGCGGCAGGAAGACAACGGCGACCAGCACGAGATGGAGCGTGATGCGGAACCAGACGATCTGCATCGGGTCGTAACTCAACGCCAGCAGCTTCACGATGCCATTCATGATCGGAAACAGTGCACAGGCGGCAGCCATGAAGAGCACGCCGAGCAGAGGCCGCGACGTGCGGCCGGGCGTCGTCATGACGACATTCAGGCGTTCAGCCCATGTAACGCTGGAGCGAACCCAGCAGCAGCGTGCCGGCGGTCGCGATGACGATCAGGGAGGCCACGATTGCCGTGAAGCGGCCGATCTCCTGGGCCCGGCCATCGCCGATGATCAGCCGATGCGCCAGCATCGAGGCCATGCCGATGGCGGCCAGTGTGATGGCCATGCCGAAGGCGATGGCGATCACGCCGACGACGCCGGCCCAAATGACGCCCAGCGCCACCGACAGCAGCACGACAACCAGGGCGCCGGCACAGGGTGCAATGCCGGCCGCCGTCAGCAGCAGCCAGCCCGCGACCGTGCGTTGCCTGGTGTCGTGGTGATGGTGGTCATCGGCATGATGGTCATGGCCGTGAGGGTCATGATCATGACTATGCCCGATGTGCTCGTGGACGCGGCCTGTCACGCCGGCCCAGAGCCGCCAGAAGCCGATCAGCAGGATCAGCGCATAGGAGAAAGTATCGACGTTGCGCACTTCGCGCAGCGCGATGAGCAGGCTGACCGTGCTGAAGGCTTTCAGCGCGGCGGCGAGAAGAAGTGCCGCCAGCGTATGGGTAAAGGCAATCCAGGCGCCAGCGAAGATGCCTTCCATCCAGGCACGTGGCCGGGCGCTATCGAGGAAATAGGCGACGACCACGGCCTTGCCGTGTCCCGGTCCCAGAGTGTGGACGACGCCATAGCCGAAACAGACGACGACCAGTGTCCATAACGCGGTCGACCCTGCCCCGCTTTGAATGTCGCGCAGCGAGGTCGAGAGCGTCTGCTGGATCAAGCGCTGGTAGTTGGCCGAGTAGCGCGCGAGCTCGGCCACGCCGTCGCTGAAGACCAGCGCAGCGCCGATCGCCAGCAGCAGCAACACGCCGATCCACAGGAACGGCGAGCGCAGGACGGTGGGTTTCACGGCAGCTGGCATGTCACGGCGTCGGCGAAGATCGGATAACCACGGATGAACTCGGCCTTGTAGGTCGGATGCTTGGCGAGCTTGCAGCCCGCCGGGACCGACTTGGCGTCGACTTCGAGGCGCATGAAGTCCTCGCCGTCATAGGTCGTCACTGACACGGTCTTGGCAGGCTTGGGCAGTTCGAAGCGCATGATGTAGACGAGATTGCGCTGCCCCTGCTTCTGCGGGATCGGCGGCTGCACCGTCTTGTTGGGCGGCATCGGCAACTGCTTGTCGGCCTGGTCGCCAGCGTCGCGGTTCCAGTCTTCCGGCACGAAGCTCGCGGGGTCGTCGATACGAGCGCTGAAGACCGGGGGCTTGGGTGGGCGGAAATCGGCGCCGCCGGTATTGAGCCAGGTCATGAATCCGTATTTCTGCAGTTCCGGCATCATGTCCTTGGCCAACAGGCTTGTTTCCTTGGGTGAAAAACGGCCGTCCTTGTCCTCGTCGATCAGCGGGATCTCGATCTCGCTCGAATAGGGATCGAAGCGCCATTCGATCTCGACATGGGTGTACTGGCCGCCCTTCTCGACGACGCGCACGACTTGGGAAATCCACATATGCGGATGCGCCGAGGCGGCAAAAGGTGCCAGAACGAGCAGCAGCGCGCCGAGAACTGCCAAGGCTTTCATTGCGGCACCGCGCGCGGCTTGCCGTCCTCGTCGATGGCCACGAAGACGTAGGTGCCGTGAGTCACCTGGATTGGCGTCGAGTCATTGCGTCGCTGCACCACGGTTTCGAGCGCGATGGTGATCGAGGTCCGGCCGATCCTGCCGACCTCGCCATAGATCGACACCAGGTCGCCGACCTTGATCGGCTGGACGAAGGTCATGGCGGTGATGGCCACCGTGGCCACGCGGCCCTTGGCCGCCCGGGCGGCCAATGTGCCGCCGGCAATGTCCATTTGCGACAACACCCAACCGCCGAAAATATCGCCGTTTCCGTTCATATCCGCAGGCTGCGGGACAGTGCGGATGATCGGGTCGCGGACGGCCTCAGGCATCAAATCCCCACCGGATATGGTTGCGTTTTCGCGGTTTTCCTACCATATCAACGGGACAGCCGGCCACCAAGCGATCCCTCTCCCGCAGGCCGGGCAGGAACAAGAAACAAATGGCCAAGAACGGCGATCTTTTCGATCGGTCTGGTGGCAAACGCGCCGCCGCTGCCCCCAAGGACAAGTCCTATACAGCGCGCGACATCGAGGTCCTGGAAGGCCTCGAACCGGTTCGCAAGCGCCCCGGCATGTATGTCGGCGGCACCGATGAGCGGGCCCTCCATCATCTCGTGGCCGAGGTGCTCGACAACGCCATGGACGAAGCCGTCGCGGGCCATGCGGATACCATCCATCTCGAATTCCTGACCGGTAACCGAATTCTCGTCCGCGACAACGGCCGCGGCATCCCGGTCGACCCGCATCCCAAGTTTAAGAACAAGTCGGCGCTGGAAGTCATCCTCACGACCCTGCACTCCGGCGGCAAATTCAACGGCAAGGTCTATGCGACATCCGGCGGCCTGCACGGTGTCGGCGTCTCGGTCGTCAACGCGCTGTCCGACGAGTTGATCGTCGAAGTCGCGCGCGACCGCCAAGCCTGGGTCCAGACCTTCTCGCAAGGCAAGCCGGTCACCAAGCTGAAGTCGGCGGGCCCTGCTCCCAATCGGCGCGGCACCACGGTCACTTTCCATCCCGATCCGGAAATCTTCGGCAAGCAGGTCTTCGATCCGGAACGCCTCTACCGCATGGCGCGCTCCAAGGCGTACCTGTTCCGCGGCGTCGAGATCCGCTGGAAGGCCGAGGCCGGTACCTTGCCCAAGGGTTCGACCATCCCGGCCGAGGACACTTTCCATTTCGCCGGCGGCCTGAAGGACTACCTACTGTCGGAGATCGGCGCGCGGCCAACCGTGGTGCCGCAGCCCTTCGCCGGCGAAGCCAAGAGCGAGACCAACGGCTCCGCAGGCGGCAAGGTCGAATGGGCGGTGTGGTGGCCCAACGACGAGGAAGGCTTCGTCCGCTCCTACTGCAACACGGTGCCGACCGTCGACGGCGGCACGCACGAATCGGGGTTTCGCAGCGCCCTGCTGCGCGGATTGAAACGCTACGCCGACCTCACGGGCAATCGCAAGGGCTCGGTCATCACCGCCGACGACGTCATGGATGGCGCGGCCGGTCTCGTCTCGATCTTCATCGAGCAGCCGCAGTTCCAGGGCCAGACCAAGGAAAAGCTGGTCAGCGTCGAGGCCACCAAGCTGGTCGAGACCATTATCGGCGACAATTTCGAGCATTGGCTGACAGGCGACAAGGAAGCCGGCAACGTCCTGCTCGAGCACGTCGTCGCCAAGGCGGAGGAACGCCTGCGCCGGAAGCAGGACAAGGAGCAGCAGCGCAAGACGGCGACGCGCAAGCTTCGCCGGCCCGGCAAGCTGGCCGACTGCAGCAACACGGCATCGACCGGCACCGAGATATTCCTCGTCGAGGGCGATTCGGCCGGCGGCTCGGCCAAGTCGGCGCGCAATCGCGAGACCCAGGCGATCCTGCCGCTGCGTGGCAAGATCCTGAACGTGGCTTCGGCCAGCGCCGATAAGCTGCGCGAAAACCAGGAAGTGCAGGATCTGATCCAAGCACTGGGCTGCGGCACCGGGACGAATTACAGCGACGAAAGGCTGCGCTACGAGCGCGTCATCATCATGACCGACGCCGATGTCGACGGCGCCCATATCGCCTCGCTGCTGATGACGTTCTTCTATCGCGAAATGCCGAAGCTGATCGAGAACGGCCATCTCTTCATCGCCCAGCCGCCACTGTATCGCATGACGCGCGGCAGCAAGACCGAGTACGCGCATGACGACGCGCACAAGGACGAGCTGCTGGCCACGGTCTTCTCCGGCAACGGCAAGGTCGAGATGACGCGCTTCAAGGGCCTGGGCGAAATGCAGGCCGTGCATCTGCGCGAGACGACGATGGATCCGACCAAGCGTGTCCTGCTCAAGGTCGACGTTCCCTTCGGCACCAGCACCGAGGAACGGCGCGATGAAATGATCACGCGGACGCTGGTCGAGGACCTGATGGGCCGCAAGCCGGAGAAACGCTACGCCTTCATTCAGGAGAACGCCAAATTCGCCCGTGATCTGGATGTTTAGGATCTCGATGTTTGAGGCTTACGGGAAGCTGACGATTCGCTAGCGATTATGTGAAGGCGCCGAACACATTGTCGCCTCATCATCGGACGTAGAGTGCGGTCGGAGGAGAACAGTCTCATGAATAAGATTCAGAAGCTCGCCGTTGCTTTGCTCACGGCCGCTGCAATTCCGGTCGCCGTCCATGCGGCGACAATCGGCGGCGTGCAATACGCTACGCAGTACGACTACAACGAATTCCGCCAGGCTTCCGATGGCAAGACCTTCCGCATCGAGATGTTCGGCAATCCCTTTCCGTCAATGGCCGCCGACGATACTGCACGCCAGCTGCTGCCGATCATGCAGTCGGTCAAGCCGCGCCCCAACCTGACCTTCACTTATGAAAAGCCGGCCGAGAAGCAGCGTCCGGATTACCGCCTCATCCTGGTCTTCGATCCGTCGAACGATCTGGGCGCCGACTCGGTCTGCAACGGCGCGATGCGCCAGAAGGCACCGATGCCGGGCCGAGTTTATGTCTACGGCATCTACTGCCGTAACGACCTCGCCCTGTCGCAGACCACAGCCTGGGTCGATGCCAGTGGCCCGAATGACCCGCGGGTCTCCGAGCTTTTCTCCCAGCTTTTCCGGGTGGTCTTTAACGACTCGCAGGCCATCATGCCGCATATCGGCGGTGGCGCTGGCCGCCAGTAGGCGGCCCGTAAGAAAGCAGCGCTCCACAGCGAACCTCTGCTAACCAGACGGGATGGCCGTCTGGTTCCGCCTCGCCGATCAGCTCTTTTCCCGCCTCGACGCCGAAACGGCGCATGGGCTCGCTATCCGTGCGCTGAAGAGCGGGTTGTTGCCGGGCGACACCCGGCATGACCCGGCCGCGCTGGGCGTTTCGGTCTGGGGCCGCTCCCTGCCCAACCCGATCGGGCTGGCGGCCGGCTTCGACAAGAATGCCGAGGTGCCTGACGCCATGCTGGGCTTCGGCTTCGGCCTGGTCGAGATCGGCACCGTCACGCCCAAGCCGCAATCCGGCAATCCGCGCCCCCGCCTCTTCCGGCTGGCCGAGGACCGCGGCGTGGTCAATCGCATGGGCTTCAATGGCGACGGTCAGGATATCGCCCTCTCGAGACTGCGCGCCCGGCCGCGGCGCGGCTTCGTCGGCGTCAATGTCGGCGCCAACAAGGACAGCACGGATCGTAGCGGCGATTACGTCGCCTGCGCGGTGGCGCTGGCGCCCCATGCCGATTACCTCGTGTGCAACGTCTCCTCGCCCAATACGCCCGGCTTGCGCCACCTGCAGGGCCGCACCGAGCTCACGGAGCTGGTGACGCGCGTGCAGGCAGCCATTGCCGGCCTGAAGGTCCCGCTGCTGGTGAAGATCGCGCCCGATGTCAGCGACGAGCGCCTCGACGATATCGTAGCTGTCTGCCGCGACCTCAAGGTCGACGGACTCATCGTCGGTAACACGACGATCTCGCGGCCGGCCTCCCTGCAATCGGCACGGCGTGGCGAGACCGGCGGGCTGTCCGGCGCGCCGCTGATGACATTGTCGACGGCGGTGCTGCACAAGGCAGCCCTTCGCGTCGAAAAGCAGTTTCCGCTGATCGGTTGCGGTGGCGTCGCCTCGGGTGCCGATGCCTATGCCAAGATCCGCGCCGGCGCCACGCTGGTGCAGCTCTATAGCGCGCTGGTCTTCGACGGACCGCCGCTGGTTCGCCGCATCAAGGATGAGCTGGCCGCCTTGCTGTCGCGTGACGGCCACGCTTCGGTAGCTGACGCCGTCGGTGCCGATCTAAGCTGACGGATCGTCGAGATACTGCCCGGCATCGAAGCGGATATAGGCGTCGGCCTCGGTGAAGGCGATGCCGACCGGATTGCCGCCTTTGGCTACTGTATCGATCTGCTTCTGCAGCAATAGGCGCAGCATCGAGACGCCCTGGTCCGACGACATCAGATGCTCTTCCGAGTGGAAGGTGATCGGCCCCTGGCCGACCTGTGCCTCGGCATCGCCGGGATATTTCTGGTGCTCTTCCGGCGTCAGCTCGGCCCAGGCCTTGCCGTTGTAGCGCGACTTGAACTTGGTGAGCTCACCCTTCTCCTTCACGCGGCCGGCGACGTAGATGCGGTAATGCGTGTCGTCAATCGGCACGGTCCAGCCGATCGATTCGACCATGCCGTATTGCGCGACCTGCGGGTTGGGCACGACGCGCAACGTCGGCACGACCGCCTCGGTAACACGCCGGAAGCGCTTGCCGTTCGGGCCGGGGCGGATCGAGGTCGACTTCACGCCGGCCGCGCCATACTCGAACTTCACCTTGGGGAAGGCGCCCATCTGCTCGACGAACTGCGCGCCACTGAAGCTGCCGTGCAGGATCGGCACATGGTACGGATCGACGACATTCTCGAAATGCTGCAGCCAGTTGCAGGGCGCGATGGCGATGCCGCCGCTGCCGATGCTCGAATTGTCGGCCTCGACGAACTCGCCGGGCGCCATCACCTCAAGACACTCGTAGCGTGGCAGGATGGGCTTCTTCTCGGGCGGGCCGAGATAGGCGAAGACTAGGCCGTAGCGTTCCTCGACCGGGTACCAAGGCTGGCGGACGCGCTGGCACTGCGCGCCGCGCGGATTGGGCTCGCAGGGCATTTCGAGGCAATGGCCTTCGACGTCGAACAGCCAGCCATGATAGCAGCAGCGAATGCCGCCTTCCTCGATCTTGCCGTAGTAGAGCGTCGTGCCGCGATGGCAGCAGCGCGGATAGACCAGACCGGGCCGGCCCTGCCCGTCGCGGAAGAGGATCAACTCCTCGCCCAGGATCTTCACCGGACGCGGCGTGTCGCCGGCGTCGGCGCTCATGCCCACGGGATGCCAGTAGCGGCGCAATAGCTCGCCCATCGGTGTGCCGCGGCCGACTTCGGTCAGTTTGGCATTGTAGGTCGGAGGCTTGAGGTCATAGGCGGAACAGACATCGACCTTGGCGTTCATCCCGTTCTCCTTATTCGACCTTGGCGCCGGACTGCTTGATCAGTTCGGCCCAGATCGGCGTCTCGCGCGTCAGCACTTCCGCCAGCTCTTTCGATGTCGAACCGACCGGTGTCTGGCCCTGCGCGATCAACTTCTCCGCGACATCCGGCATGGCAATGACGGCTTTGATTTCGCGCTGCATGCGCTCGACGATCTCGGCCGGCGTTCCCGCTGGCGCATAGGCGCCGACGAACAGGCTGAGATCGAAGCCCTTCACGCCTTGCTCGTCGAAAGTCGAAAGATCCGGCATCGAGGCCGAGCGCTTGGCGCCGGCGGCTGCAATGGCCTTCACGCGCCCTCCTGCAATCTGTGTCTTGGCACTCACCGGGCTCGCCCAGGTGAGATCGAGCGTGCCATTGGCAACGTCCTGCAGCGCCGGCACGTCGCCGCGATACGGCACATGGCTATAGGTGCCGCCCAGCGCCTTTTCGAACATCAGGCCGTAGAGATGGCCGCTTGAGCCGATGCCCCAGCTGCCGTAAGTCGCAGGGCGTCCCTGCCCCTTCACCCAAGCGGCCATACCTTTGAGGTCGCTGAACGGTGCATCGGCCTTGGCGGCGACGAGAATCGTGCCCAGCGAGACCAGTGAAACCGGGATCAGGTCCTTGGTCGGATCGAAGGGCAGCTTGGCATAGAGCGACGGATTGTTGGTATGCGTCGAGTTGGTGGTGATCAGGAAGGTGTAGCCATCGCCCGCTGCCTTGGCGACGATGTCGGCGCCGACGATGGTATTGGCGCCCGGCTTGGGATCGACCAGCACTTGCTGGCCGAGCCGCTGCGTCAGGCCATCGCCGATGATCCGCACCAGGGCATCGATGGCGCCGCCCGGATTGAACGGGACGACGAAGCGCACGGGCTTGTTCGGCCAGGCGCTCTGCGCGCGGGCTGAGAGAGGTGCTACGAGCGCGCCTGCGAGGAGTGTACGTCGCTTCATTGCTTCTAGTTGGTCATTGCCTTGGAGTCTCCGCCCTGGCCGGAAGTTTAGCGAGCGGCGCCGGTCTTGCCCACCCTTGCATATCTCACCGATTCCGAACGCATTACAGGGGGATTGAGATGGCCTTTCTCTTTTCGAGAGATAGCGCCATCCCAAAATCCGACTGCGCTATCGCGTTTGTTCTCACCGCTTGGGGCGCGTGCGACCAGAAGCCGAACAGAACACCAACGCCACCGCGCTGGTTTCGCGCGCGTGCTCGCCGTGCTTGGCGAAATCGTTGCGGGCGATATTGCCGCCACCTGTCTCCACATGCGGCACGGCTTCGGGAACGATCTCCCGGATCCGCCGCACTGTCGTCGTCGTCACCCGCCCGATGCGCTCGGAATGGAGGATGGTGACGCCCTGCACGGCGCCCGTCCGGTCGACCTGTGGCCCGCCCGACAGGCCGCCCAATGTGCCCGTCGTGACGGGCCGGCGCTCCTGCTCCGCCCAGGTCCAGCCCTGCTCGATCGGGGTGCCCGGTTTGCCGGTACGGATGCGCGTCAGGCCGACGAAGCGGGTGTAGACGGTCGACGGCACGCCCTGGGGAAAGCCGAAATGGAAGCCGTCCTGGTCCATCACCGGAAGCCGGTCAGTAACGCCCAGGATCGGCGGCTTCTCCGGTGCCTCGGTCACCAGCAACGCGACATCGGCCACGGGATGCTTCTTCGAAGCGGTCACCTTGCGCCAGCGTCCCTGGATGCGGACATAGCCCGCAGCGCACGCCTCGAGCACATGCGCCGCCGTCACCCAGAGATTCGGCGCGACCAGAAAGGCCGTGCCGATAGCGTCCTCGCCGTAGAGCGAGCTATCCTCGACGGTGAGGTCCAACGTCGGCACCGAGGGTGTGCGGCCGACCGGCGGCGCGGCGGGTGGCTTGCTCAGCCAGGCGCCGCCACCCTCGTCCGGTGGCATGGGGCGTCGCGGGCCGGAGAAATCCTCCGACTCGAAGAACAGGCTGGCGGCATAGAGCACGGCAACGACGCCCGCCCAGAGCAACAGCCTCTTGATCGTGTCGTTCACCTCGTTGGCTCAGCCGGCGATGGCCGCAGCATTGATCGCGGCGACACCCAGATGGGTGCAGCCCAGGGCCACCGCCGAGGCAGCCTCGCCGCGTTCGATCCTTTGCACGAGGTCGCGGAAGAGGAAGTTCGCAACGAAGAAAGTCCCGAGTTGGACCGCTAGGGCGACAACGCCCCAGACGACGATGTCGGCGACGCTGACACTGCGCGCCAGGCACATGGCGAGCGGCAAGGCCAGGGACAGGATCACCGCACCGAAGGCGATGGCGGCGGCGACGTTGTTCTCGCGGATCAGGCGGGTCTCGTCCTGGGGTGTGACAGCCCGGTAAATCAGCACGCCACCGATGAAAATCAGCAGGGTGACGCCGAATTGCGCGGCAAATACCGGCATGGCCTTGATCGCACTCGTGAGAATCGTATCGAACATCCATGCCCTCTTGCCGCTGCGCGAAAATTTAGGCCGCAGACGGCGGCCGGTCGAGGTCATACACTGCCCGTTCTTGGGGGAAACACCGTGCCGCTCTGGATAGCCATCACCGTCGCCGCCGCTTTGTGCCAGAACATCCGCACGACGATGCAGCAGAAGATCCGCGGGCTGCTGAGCGTCGATGGCGCGAACTTCGTGCGCTACGCTTATGGCGCACCGCTGGCGCTGGGCATGCTGGCTTTCCTGGTCTGGGGCACCGGCCGCACCATTCCCAGCATTTCGTTGTTTTTCCTCTTCCTCGTCACCATTGCAGGCCTTGCGCAAATCGTCGCCACATCGCTGATGATCCACGCCTTCTCGCTGCGCAACTACACGGTCGGCACGGTCTATTCCAAGACCGAGACGCTGTTCGTGGCACTGTTCGCCACCTTCATCGCTTCCGAACCGCTGCATTTTCTATCGTGGATGGGCATTCTCGTCTGCCTTGGCGGCGTCTTCATCCTGAGCGTGCGCGGCAAATTCTCGGACGTGCGTGGCGTGCTGGCCGACCTCACGCACAAGGGCGCGCTCTACGGCATCCTGTCCGGTGTCGTCTTCGCCGTCGCGGCGGGAACCATCCGCGAGGCCTCGAAGCTGCTGCCCGGCGGCAGCGAGGAATTCCTGATTCGTGGCATCACCACGCTTGCCTGCATGAACACCATCCAGGTCGTGCTGATGGGCGCTTATCTTGCCTATCGCGACCGGCCGCAGCTCGGCAAGGTTGCCGCGCACTGGCGCTCGTCGATCTGGGTCGGGCTGTTCAGCGTGTTGGGTTCGGCCGGCTGGGCGCTCGCCATGACGCTTGAAAATGCCGCTCTCGTGCGTGCCGTGGGTCAGATCGAACTGGTCTTCACCTTCATCGCCTCGCATCTCATTCTCAAGGAACGGCCGTCCGCTGGCGAATGGATGGGCAGCATCCTGGTGGTGGGCGGCGTGATTCTCATTCTTCTCGGACGGTGACCTGATGACTGATCCAAGGCCTCTCGCCGGCATTCGCGTCCTCGACTTCTCGACCACCATCGCCGGCCCGCATTGCACGCGCCTGCTGGCCGACATGGGCGCCGAAGTCATCAAGGTCGAATCGCCCGAGGGCGACCTGATGCGCAGCCGCCCGGTGCAGCGCGATGGCGCCGGCACCATGTTCGGCCAGCTCAATGCCGGAAAGCGCTCGATCGTGCTCGACCTCAAGAAGCCCGAGGCGATTGCGGCCGTGAAGGCGCTGGTGAAGACCGTCGATATCGTGATCGAGAACTACCGGCCAGGCGTCATGAAGCGGCTGGGCCTCGACTATCTCGAATTGGCCAAGATCAACCCGAAACTGATCTACGGCGCCATCTCCGGCTACGGCCAGACCGGACCGGGTGCGGGCCGTCCCGCCTATGCGCCGGTGATCCATGCCTCGACGGGCTACGACATGGCCCACGCCTTCTACCAAGGTAACCGGCCACGGCCGGACAATTGCGGCATCTTTGTCGCCGACTATGCCAGCGGCGCCTATGCACTCGGTGGCATCCTGGCGGCGCTGCACCAGCGTCATGTCACCGGCAAGGGGCAGATGGTCGATGTCTCGATGTTCGAGACGCTGGTCGGCATGCTGCTGGGCGAGGTCAATCGCGCGCAGTTCGACTTCGAGACGCCGTCACGCCCCATGTACGGCCCGGTCGAGGCTAGCGACGGCTATGTCATGCTGGCCACGGCAAGCGAGAAGACCTTCCAGGACATGGCGACGGCGGCCGGCCGGCGCGACTGGCTGACCGATCCGCGCTTCGAGAAATACGCCGAGCGGCGCATGAACTGGGGTCAGTTTGTCGACGAATTCGAGCAGTGGTCGAAGACACTCACCGTCAAGGAGTGCGTCGCCGCGCTGGAGAAATTCGGCGTGCCCTGCTCACCCTATCTCACCGTGACCGAGGCGTTGCAGGACCCGCAGGTCGCGCATCGCGGCTCGCTCTGCACCATCGAGGATAGTGCCGGCAGCTACAAATCGCCCGCGCCGCCCTTCCGCTTTTCGGGTTCGGCCCTGCAAAGCGGCCCAAAGGTTTCAAACCTCGGCGAACATACCGAGAGCGTGCTGGCCGAAGCCGGCCTCGGCGCCGCCGAGATCAAGGCGCTGACCAAGTGATCGAGGACCGTACGCCCATCTTGGTCGGCTGCGGCCAGATCACCGATACCACCGGCGCGCCGTCGAGCGAGCGTTCGCGGGTCGCTTTCTGCGCCGATGCCGCAAGGCTGGCCTTGGCCGATACGAAAGTCACCTACGGCGCCCCTGCGCTCGGCCACGAGATCGACGCCATCGCAGTGATGGAGTTTTTCAGCGATATCAGCCCGCGCTTCGCCTCACCCTTCGGCCGGTCGAGCAATCCGCCGCGCAGTGTCGCCAACCGCCTGCATGCCGATCCGCGCCAGCTGCTCTACAGCCATTCCGGCGGCAACATGCCCCAGTACCTGGTCAACCGCTTCGCCGAGCAGATCGCGCGGGGCGAGACAAACCTGGCCTTGATCTGCGGCGCCGAGCTGCTGCGCAGCACGCAGAACGCCCGCAAGGCCGGCCAAAAGATTGACTGGAACGAGGATCCGGGCGGCGAGCCGACGCGCATCGGCGACAATCGCTGGGGCTTCAGCGAGGAAGAAGGTCGCCACGACCTGCGCGCTGCCATTCATTTCTATCCGCTGCTGGAGAATGCCATTCGCGGCGGCCTCAAGCGCGACGCAGGCACGCATATGAAGAGCATGGGTAAGCTCTTCGAGCGGCTGGCTGCCGTCGCCAAGGAGAACCCGCTGGCGACCCGCCGCAAAGGCTATAGCGCCGAGCAGCTCAGCACGATCTCCGACGACAACCGCTGGATCTGCTTTCCTTACCCGCGCCTGATGAACGCCAATCCCATCATCGACCAGTCCTCCGCGGTGCTGATGACCTCGGTCGGCAAGGCGCGCGAATGGGGCATCCCCGAGGACCGCTGGGTGTTTCTGCACGGCTGCGCCGACGGCACCGACACCTGGGTGGTCTCGGAACGCCTGAAGCTCGACGAGTCGCCGGCCATCCGGGGCTGCGCCCGCATCGCGCTCGATATGGCCGGCAAGAAGGTCTCCGACATGGCTGCCTTCGATCTCTACAGCTGCTTCCCTTCAGCCGTCGAAGTGGCAATGAAGGAGATCGGCATCGCCGAGGACGACACGCGGCCGATCAGCGTCACCGGCGGCCTGCCGTTCTTCGGCGGTCCCGGCAACAACTACGTCACCCATTCGATCGCCGAGATGATGAACGTGGTGCGCAGCGCGCCGGGCTCCTTCGGCATGGTGACCGCCAACGGCAATTACCTCACCAAGCATTCCGCCGGCATCTACTCGACGACACCGACGCCGGGACCGTGGCGGCGCGAGGATCCCAAGAAGTTCCAAGCCGAACTGGATGCGGGTCCCATGCGACAGGTGAATACGGCGCCCAAGGGCGCCGGCACGATCGAAACCTACTGCGTCACTTACGGCAAGGAAGCGCCGGAACGCGGCTATGTCCTGGGCCGGCTCGACGCCACGGGCGATCGCTTCGTCGCCCAACTGGCGGCCGATCCGGCCCTACTCGACGACATGCTGACGCGCGAGCAGCTTGGGCGTAAAATCACGGTATCCGAAGAAGGCGGCCGCAACGTCTTCCGTCCCGTCTAAGGTCTGAGGAAACCATGCCCAACGTGCTGAACGCCGCGCAGACAGCGGAATTCAATGACAAGGGATTCACCTACGCGCGCGGTCTCTTTGCGCCCGACGAAGTGAAGTTGCTGACCCGCGCCATGGAGGAAGATCCGGCCGTGCGCGGCTCCATCCTCGATCGCCGCGACGGCGAAGGCCGCTCGACGCGCATTGCGCTGTGGAACCGGGCCGGCGATAGCGTCTATGGCTTGGCCGCACGCAGCCAGCGTATGGTCGACACGTCCGCCAGTCTGCTCGGCGGGGCCGTCTATCATTACCAGTCGAAGCTCACGGCCAAGGAACCGGAAGTCGGCGGCGCCTGGGAGTGGCATCAGGATTACGGCTACTGGTACTACAACGGCTGCATTCGGCCCGATCTCCTGTCGGTGATGATCGCCCTCGACAAGGCCGATCGCAACAACGGCTGCCTGCAGATCGCGACCGGCTCGCACAAGCTCGGTCGCATCGACCACACGCCGCTGTCGCCGACCCAGAACGAAGTCGACCCCAAGCGCATGCCGCATATCCTCGAGCAATGCCCGGTCGAGTATTGCGAGCTGGAAGCCGGCGATGCGCTGATCTTCCATTGCAACGCCATTCATCGCTCGGATGCCAACCGCTCGGCCAACCGGCGCTGGACGCTGCTGATCTGCTACAACCGCGTCGACAACGACACCATCTTCAAGACCGACGACCGCTTCTACGTGCCGCTCGAGCCGGTCGACGACGAGGCGATCCGCCAGGCCGGTCTGCGCTTTGCCACTGGCAATCAGGAGCACTTCGCGAGCAAGCCCTACGTGCCGGACCTGCGGAAGGCCTCGTAGGTCGATTTCAGGCGATGGAAATCCGCAAGTCGACGGCTTCAGATCTCAAGGCGATCGTTGGCCTCGTCGAACGCAACCGCCGCCAATACCAGAAGTATCAGCCGACATTCTGGCGCAAGGCCGCCAACTCGGCCGACATAACGCGAAGCTTCTTCACGAAGCTCCTGTGTGAGCAAGGGACGTTCTTCCTGGTCGCGACCGAGGGCGCACAGTTGCTGGGCTTTCTGATCGCCCGAAAATTCCCTGCCCCTCCCGTGTTTGCGCCGGGCGGTGACACCTATATGGTCGATGACTTTTGTGTTCTAGAACCGCAGCACTGGCTGACGGTCGGTGAGGCGCTGCTCTCGCACGCCTCTACCTTGATCCACGAGGCCGGAGCGGCCCAGATCGTGGTGGTCGGCGCCGATCGCGATCTTGCCAAGGCCGACATGCTCCGCCGCTCCGACCTGACCATCGCGTCGAACTGGTGGACGAAGCCCTTGAAGTAGGCGCTAGGCGCCGAGACGCTCCAGCGCCGTACTGAGGCGTGCGCCGGTCTGTTGGGCTTGCAGGCGGCGCTCGCGCTGCTCCTCGACGACCTCCTCCGGCGCTTTGGCAACGAAGGCGGCATTGCCGAGCTTGGCGTCGATCTTGACCACCTCGTCGGCCAGTTTCTTGATTTCCTTCTGCAGGCGCGCGCCTTCGGCCTTGAGGTCGATGACATCGGTCACCGGCAGGGCGTAGGTCGCTTCGCCCAGTACGATCTGCAGGGCACCCTTCGGTGCCGTCGCGGCGGCTTCGATGCCTTCGATGCGGGCCAGCCGCTCGATCGCAGGCCTGTGTGTTTTCAGGCGCCGGGCCGTGACGTCGTTGCCGCCGATCACCATCATCCTGAGCTTGGCGCCAGCCGGCACGTTCAGTTCGGCGCGGGCCGAGCGGATGTCGGAGATGAGTTTCACCAGCCAGCCCATTTCGGCATCGGCAGCCTGATCGAGTGGCGGCGGCACGGGCCAGGGCTGGCCGATCAACGGGCCGTGCTGGGCGCGATGGCCGGTCTTGTCCCAGATCTCCTCGGTGATGAACGGCATGACCGGGTGCATCAGCTTGGCGGTCTCGCGCAGTACATAGGCCGTGACGGCGCGCGTCTCGTCCTTGGCCGGGCCGTCCTCGCCCTGCAGGATCGGCTTCGTGAGTTCGACGTACCAGTCGCAGACCATCCCCCAGACGAATTCGTAAAGCGCGGTCGCGGCATCGTTCAGGCGGAACTCGGCGATGGCCGTATCGACGGCGGTGTTGGCGCGGGCGAGTTCGCCCAGCATCCAGCGGTTGACCGTCAGTTTTGCCGAAGCGGGATCGAAGCCCTTGGTGAGCACCGCGCCGTTCATCTCGGCGAAGCGCGTGGCGTTCCAGAACTTGGTGGCGAAGTTGCGCGAGCCCTCGACCCGCGCCGTCGCCAGGCGCAGGCGACCGGCCGAGGCCGACGCCATGGAGACCATTGTGAAGCGCAGCGCATCGGCGCCGTACTTGTCGATCAGTTCGAGCGGGTCGATGACGTTGCCTTTCGACTTCGACATCTTCTGGCCCTTCTCGTCCGTCACCAGCCCGTGCAGGTAGACGGTGCGGAACGGTACGTCGGGCATGAATTGCATGCTCATCATCATCATGCGGGCGACCCAGAAGAACAGGATGTCCCAGCCCGTCACCAGCACGCTGGTCGGATAGTACTTGGCGAGTTCCGGCGTCTTGTCGGGCCAGCCCAGGGTGGAGAACGGCCACAGCGCCGAGCTGAACCAGGTATCGAGCACGTCGGGATCGCGCACCAATTCGACATCCTTGCCGTAATGCGAGCGCGCTTCGGTCTTGGCTTCGTCCTCGGACATCGCCACGAAGACCCTTTTGTCCGGTCCATACCAGGCCGGGATCTGATGGCCCCACCAGAGCTGGCGGGAGACGCACCACGGTTCGATATTCTCCATCCAGCGGAAGAATTCCTGCTTGCCGCGCTCGGGCACGAAGGTCACGCGTCCGTCGCGTGCGGCTTCGAGCGGCGCCTGCGCCAGCTTCTTGGCGTCAGCATACCACTGCTCCGTCAGGAACGGTTCGACCGGCACGCCGCCGCGGTCGCCATAAGGCACGGCGTGGCTATGCGGCTCGATCTTTTCCAAGAGGCCAAGCTCTTCCATCTCGGCCACGATCTTCTTGCGGGCGTCGAAACGGTCGAGGCCGCGGTATTTCTCCGGCACTTTGTCGTTCAGCGCGGCAGACTTGTCGAAGATCGAGATGGCTTCGAGATTGTGCCGGCGGCCGACCTCGAAATCGTTGAAGTCATGCGCCGGCGTGATCTTCACCGCGCCCGAGCCTTTCTCGGGGTCGGAATATTCGTCGGCGACAATCGGGATGCGCCGGCCGACCAGCGGCAGGATCGCAAACTTGCCGACCAGATGCTTCCACTTCGGATCGTCGGCGCTGACGGCGATGCCGGTATCGCCCAACATCGTTTCGGGTCGCGTCGTGGCGACGACGATGAATTCGTCGGGGCTGTCGTCGATGGGGTATTTGAAATACCACAGGCTTCCCCTCACCTCGCGCGACTCGACCTCGAGGTCGGAGATCGCCGTCAGCATCTTGGGGTCCCAGTTGACCAGCCGGTTGTCCTTGTAGATCAGGCCGGCCTTGTAGAGGTCGACGAAGACCTTGAGCACGGCCTTCGACAGGCCCTCGTCCATGGTGAATCGCTCGCGGCTCCAGTCGGCCGAGGCGCCGAGCCGGCGCAACTGGCCGGTGATGGTGCCGCCCGAATAGGCCTTCCACTCCCAGACCTTGGCGAGGAACTCTTCGCGGCTCAGCAGCTTCTTGTTGGCGTCGTTCCTGGCGGCGCCTTCGACGGCGAGGCCGATGCCTTCCTGCTCGAGATTGCGCACCACGACCATCTGCGTGGCGATGCCGGCATGATCGGTACCCGGTTGCCAAAGAACGTCGTCGCCCTTCATGCGGCGCCAGCGGATCAGCACGTCCTGCAGGGTATTGTCGAGCGCATGGCCCATGTGCAGGCTGCCCGTGACATTGGGCGGCGGGATGACGATGCAATACGGCGGCTTGGCCGATTCGGGATGGGCCTTGAAGGCGCCGGCATTCTCCCATTCGGGGTAGCGGCGGGCTTCGATCTCTTTCGGATCGTAGGTCTTGTCGAGCATCTGAACCTTATAACGAAAAACGCCACGGAGGTGACCCCGTGGCGTTGGAACTTCAGGGTGCCTTGGTTTAGCGGCGGGTCAGCCGGACGATCTCGCGTTCGACGATGCGCTCGACCATTGGCGGCAGGTTGCGGTCGAGCCAGTCCTTCAGCATTGGGCGGAGCATTTCCTTGACCATATCCTCGATGGTCTTGCCGCCCGCACCCATGGCCGGGCCGGGATTGGATGGGGCCGGCGGCGGCTCGCTTTCCTGGACGGCCTGGTTTAGGCGATCGAACGCCGAAGAGGCGGCGCCGATGACATTCGAGCCGACCAGCGACTGGTCGGAAGCGATGGGTGAGACGCCCTGCGGCGCCGGCGGACGAGGCTGCATGGTGGGGTAACTCTGCTCCGATGCGACAGGCCGCGCGGGCGGCGGCGGTGGCGGTGGCGAATGAATGACGGAGGGTTGCGGCATTTCCGTGGCGCGCGCCGGATCGATACGGGCCGGCGGCGGCGGTGCGGGGCGCAGGGTCGGCGCGGGCGGCGACGGCGCCTGCTGCTGGGCACGGGGCACTGCAGCGGGCTGGCGAGGCTCTTCCATGATGTCGGTCAGCAACAGTACATCGTCCTGGGCGGCCGGCTCGGCAGCGCGCATCGGCGGCGGGGCGGCCGCCCGCGCCTCGGCACGGGGCGGAGCCGAAGCGCGCGGTGGCGGCATGCCTGTCGATCCCGCCCGGGGTCCGCCGACGGTCGAGCGGGCTTCGTCGTCGGAGATGATCTTGCGGATGGACGCCAGAATGTCGTCCATCGAAGGGTCGTTGCCCGCGCCTCTCGTGTCGCTCATTTCTTGCTCCCCGTATCGCTGCTGGACCAATCGCCGATCCAACGGGAACCGACCTCGTTGTAGTACTTCTCTTCATCGTAATACTCGACCGGCAGCGCCAGCGCGCGGGCCGTCAGACGGCCGATGCCGGAGAGAACGCCGTAATAGCTCACCTGCACATCGTGCCGTGCCGTGATCAAGCTGACCTGTGAATTGAGCAGTTCCTGTTCCGCGTTCAGGACGTCGAGCGTGGTGCGCGAACCGACCAGGGCTTCCTGGCGGACGCCGTTCAGGGCCGTTTCATTGGCCTTTACTTGGGCACTGAAAGACACGACGCGCGAACGCGACGATTCGAGATTGCGCCAAGCGCGGATCACGGTTTCGGCGGCCAGCCGGCGAGCGCTGTCGAGTTCGTTGCGGCGCTGGCCGACCAATTCCTTGGCGCTGCGGATGCGCGACCATTCCGTGCCGTTCTGGAAGATCGGCACTGTCGCCTGCACGCGAAGGCCATAGGTGTAGAACTGGTCGGTCGGCGTCGTTACGTCCGACTGCGACTGGGCAAAGGCCAGAAGATTGATTTGCGGCAGCAGGTCGCCGGTGGCGCTGTTCACGCCGAAATTTGCCGCGGCAATGCGATGCTGGGCGCTCACGGCGCGCGGGCCGGCATCCATCGCAAGCGCGATGTTTTCTTCCTCGGAGCCGGGAATCTGGCCGATCAACGGCAGGTCGGTGAGCTGACCGGGGCGCTGGCCGACGGTGCGCTGATAGGCAGCCTCGTCGATGCGCACATTGGCTTCGGCAAGAACCAGATCGGCATTGGATTGCTCGCGGCGGGCTTCGGCCTGCGCCACGTCGGTGATGGTGAGTTCGCCGACACGGAAGCGTTCGCGCGTCGCCGTCAGCTGCTCCGTCAGGACGCGGACGTTGTTGCGCCGGACCTCGACGATGCCACGGTCGCGCAGCAGGTCGGCGTAAGAGGTTACGGCATTCAGCAGGACGGTCTGCTCGGCATCGGCCAGCAGCGCGCGCTGAGCCTGGATATTCGCCTTGGCGGCCCCGGTATCGGCAACAGTCTTGCCGCCGCGGAACAATGGCTGCGTCACCGTCAGCAAAGTCGACTTGCCGTTCAGTTCGACAAAGGTCGCCGCCGTGGAGCGCCGGATCGAGTCGGACTGGAGCTTGTTGTACTCGGCCGAAAGCGAAATACGCGGGCGCCAGTTGGCCACGGCCTGCGACAGCGTCTCATCGGTCTGACGGAGCGTTGCCCGGCTGGCCAACAAATCTGGGTTGCCATTGTAGGTCGTCGCCCAGGTTTCGATGATCGTCTGGGCGAAACCCTGCGGCGGCATGGCGAGCCCGACGACGAGCGCGCCAGCAATCGTCGCGCAGGCGTGCCTCATTTGGGGCCGGATACGCATCTAAAATACCCTCATATCAAGACGATACACTACCACTAGTGGGGCGGGCTTTGTAGCCCCTCAATTCACCCGATATGTGAACAACGCCCGCCAAGATCAATCAAAACGTAAACCGTGGTGGCGGTGCAAAGCCCGGCAAGGGGGGCGTTCCGGCCTCGAAAAGCGGACGGCTGGAGGTCACGTCGCCCTCCTTGAGCACCAGGGTGGCCACCCCCATTGTGCCGGGCGGGCCGGCAATGACCGCAGCCAATCTGCCGCCTTCGGCCAATTGATCGAGCAGGGCCTGCGGGATCAGGCGCACGGCGCCTTCGACCAGAATCACGTCAAAGGGCCCGGCGCTGGCAGCGCCCTGCTCGGGATTTCCGGCCATTTGGCGGACATTGGCCATATTCAGCGACTTGATCGTCTGTTCGGAGGCCCGGGCCAAGCTTACGTCGCCCTCCAGCGCCACCACGGATTTTACCAGCCGGCCCAGCAGGGCCGCGCCATAACCACAGCCGGAAGCCACGACCAAGGCGCCCTGCCCGGCACTAGGCTGCAGTGCCTGGATCATGCGCGCCAGCACCATAGGCTCCATCAGGAAGCGTCCACCGCCCACCGGCACGTCGTCGTCGGCATAGGCCACAGCCCGCAGCGCGTCAGGCAGGAAGCGCTCGCGCGGCAAATCTCCGATCGCTTCCAGCAAAGGAACGCTGGTCACGCGGTTGGGCCGGAGTTGGCCTTCGACCATGTTGCGGCGGGCAAGCACGAAATCCGTCATGGCAATCCCTGAATATCCGCGGTGTTTATAGGCGGCGGCCGGCAACAGCGTCAAAGGACGCCAAGTCGCGGGGCTTTTGCGCCTCCGGCTTGACCCTCATTGCCCGGCATGCGTATAGCAGCCGCCGTTTCTGCGCACGGCCTGGTGGCAGAGTGGCTATGCATCGGACTGCAAATCCGCGTATGCCGGTTCGATTCCGGCCCAGGCCTCCACTCCCGCGCAGGATGACGACGCCCTTGCTTGCGCGGGGGCGCTCTGTCAAAACCGCGCCTTCGCGGTCGGATACCGCCGCCGCGACGATATCTATTCCGAAGTAGCTCAGCGGTAGAGCAGGCGACTGTTAATCGCCCGGTCGTAGGTTCGAGTCCTACCTTCGGAGCCATTTGGGGCCGTTCTCGCAAGAGAGCGGCCCCTTTTTGCGACGGGAGCGTCGTCATGAGCGCAATCGACCCCCAGGACGAGAAAGTCGAACTGGTCCGCCAAGAGGTGGCCTTCCAGGGCTATTTCAAGGTCGGCCGGTATTTTTTCCGCCACACGCTGTTCCAGGGCGGCTTGAGCGAGGTCATCAGCCGGGAGGTCTTCGAGCGCGGCCAAGCCGCCGCCGTCATGCCCTACGACCCGGTGCGCGACGAGGTGATCCTCATTCGCCAGTTCCGCGCCGGCGCCTATGTCGCCGCTCGCCATCCCTGGCATTGGGAAATCGTCGCCGGCATCATCGAGGAAGGCGAGACTGCGGAGGACATGATCCTGCGGGAGGCGGTCGAGGAAGCAGGCCTCGCGGTGACGGAAGTTACTCATATCCATACTGTCATGCTCAGCCCCGGTGCGATGTCGGAATCCTGCACGATTTTCGTCGGCCGCGCCGATGCTGCTGGCGCCGGAGGCGTGTTCGGTCTCGTTTCCGAAGGCGAGAATATCTTCGTCAAGGCGACGTCTTTCGTCGATGCGATGGCGATGCTGGAGCGTGGCGAGATCGAGAATTCGGTGACGGTGATCGCGTTGCAGTGGCTGGCGCTGCATCGCGAGGAATTGCGCAACCGCTGGCGCTAGCCGGTTGCGTCCTGCCTCGCTCCCTGTCTACGCTCCCTGCCGCGGGGGCGCAGGGTTTAGAGAGATAGAGCGGGCACCATGAACGTCCGGACTGGATTCATCGACAGCATCGGCAACACGCCGCTGATCAGGCTGCGCGCCGCGTCGGATGCGACGGGTTGCGACATCTATGGCAAGGCGGAGTTCCTCAATCCGGGCGGCTCGGTGAAGGACCGCGCCGCACTCGCCATCATCCAGGATGCCGAGAAGCGCGGAACGCTGCGTCCCGGTGGCGTGATCGTCGAGGGCACCGCCGGCAATACCGGCATCGGTATCGCGCTGGTTGCCAATGCATTGGGCTATCGCTCCGTCATCGTCATGCCCGAGACGCAGAGTCAGGAAAAGAAAGATATGCTGCGCCTCTGCGGCGCCGATCTTCGGCTGGTGCCCGCCCTGCCCTATGCCAATCCCGGCAACTACGTGCGCTACTCCGAGACCTTGGCCAAGGAGATAGCTGCCAAGGAACCGAACGGCGCGGTCTGGGCCAACCAGTTCGACAACACCGCCAACCGCGATGGCCATTACCGCACGACGGGTCCCGAAATCTGGGACCAGACCGATGGCAAGATCGACGGCTTCACCTGTTCCGTCGGCAGCGGCGGCACGCTGGGTGGCGTGGCGCTGGCGCTCAAGGAGCGCGACAAGGATATCAAGATTGCGCTTAGCGATCCGATGGGTTCGGCTCTCTACAACTGGTACGCCAAAGGCGAACTGAAGTCGGAAGGCAGTTCCGTCACCGAAGGAATTGGCCAGGGTCGCATCACCGCCAATCTGAAAGACGTTCCCATCGACATGCCGCTGCGCATCACCGACGAGGAGGCATTGCCCGTCCTGTTCGACCTCATCGAACACGAAGGCCTGGTGCTGGGTGGTTCGACGGCCATCAACATCCTCGGCGCCATGAAGCTCGCGCGTGAACTCGGCCCCGGCAAGACGATCGTCACCATCCTGTGTGACGGTGGGCAGCGCTATCAGTCCAAGCTCTTCAATCCCGCCTTTCTGCGCGAGAAAAATCTGCCGCTGCCGCGCTGGATGCAATGATCCTCCCGTCATGAGCAGGGTCGTCGTCTGCGGCAGCCTCAACATGGATATCGTCGTGCAGAGCACGCGGCGGCCGGCAGCCGGCGAAACGCTGCTGGGCGGCAAGGTCTCGTTCCTGCCCGGCGGCAAGGGCCTCAACCAGGCCGTCGCCGCAGCGCGGCTCGGCGTTCCAACCGCCATGCTGGGCGCCATCGGTCACGATGCCTTCGGCTCAACCCTGCGCAGCTTCCTGGCCGACAACGACATCGACAGCTCCGGCTTGCGCGTCATCGACAAGCAGGCGACCGGCGTCGCCCTGATCCAGGTGGCTGCCGGCGACAACGCCATTACGGTCGCCTCCGGCGCCAATATGCACTTCACGCGGGCCATGCTGCGCCAGCCGCCGCAGCGCGACGAAGTTTGGGTCGCGCAGTTCGAGACGCCCGTCGCCACGACCATGACGATCCTCGCTCAGGCCCGCGAAGCCGGCGCGCGCACGGTGCTCAATCTCGCGCCGATGGTGCCGCACAGCCTGCGCTTGCTGAAATGCGTCGACATCGCCGTGCTCAACGAAACAGAACTGTCGCAGGCCTCCGACGTGCCGCTGCGCGCCAGCAGTGCCATGAAGACGATTATCGAGGCCTGCCAGAAACTTCGCGCTAAGGGGCCGCGCGCTGTCGTGGCCACGCTCGGTGCACGCGGCGCCGTCGTCGTAACGGCGGAAGCCGCGACGGTCCTGCCCGGCCTCAAGGCGAAGGTGGTCGATACGACAGGCGCCGGCGATTGCTTCGTCGGAGCGCTGGCGGCCAGGCTGCTGAGTGGCGCCACGCCGTTGGAGGCGGCGCGCTATGCCATCGCTGCATCGTCTTGTGCCGTCGAGAAGCTGGGCGCTGCTCCGTCGATGCCAACCGCCCGGCAAGTTGCGGCCCGGCTGGCGAAAGCCTAAATCAGCGTCATGATCGAAGAACTCTTCAGGCAGGACGCCTATCTCAAGGAAGCCGACGCCACCGTGACCATGGTTGAAGATCGTGGCGTACGGCTGGATCGCACCATCTTCTATCCCACCGGTGGCGGGCAACCCGGCGACACCGGCACCATGACCTGGGACGGCGGCGAGGCGAAGATCGTCGACGCGCTGAAGGCCGAGGGTGGCGACGTACTGCACGTTTTCGCCCCCGATGCGCCCAAGCCGGCGGTCGGCGCCAAGGTCCATATCGCGCTCGACTGGGAGCGCCGCTACCGCCACATGCGCATGCACACGGCGATGCACGTCGTGTCGGCAGTCATCAAGGGCAGCGTCACCGGCGGCCAGGTCGGCGCCGAGAAGAGCCGCCTCGACTTCAATCTCGAGGGCGATGTGCCGACCAAGGAATTGGTCACCGACGAGATCAACAAGCTCCTCGCCGTCGACCGGCCCGTATCGGCGCAATGGATCACCGACGAGGAAATGAACGCGCGGCCTGAACTGGTGAAAACCATGAGCGTGCGCCCGCCGATGGGCGCCGGGCGCGTGCGTCTGCTCGCCATCGAGGGCGTCGACCTGCAGGCCTGCGGTGGCACCCATGTCGCTCAGACCGCCGAGATCGGCCGCGTCGAATGCACCAAGATCGAAAACAAGGGCAAGATGAACCGTCGCTTCATCATCGCCCTCGCCTGAGGAATTCAGAATGGCTTACGCAAGACCCGACGCGCTCGTCAGCACCGAATGGCTTGCCTCGCACCTGAGCGCCCCCGACGTGCGCGTCATCGACGGCTCGTTCTATCTGCCGGCGCAAAAACGCGACCCCAAGGCCGAGTTCGCGGCCCAGCACATCCCCGGCGCGGTGTTCTTCGATATCGACGACATCGCCGACAGCGACAGCCCGTTGCCGCACATGCTGCCGTCGCCGGAGAAATTCTCCTCGCGTGTTCGCAAGCTTGGCTTGGGCGACGGCAACAAGATCGTAATCTACGACACCACGCCGATGACCGGGGCCTGCCGGGTCTGGTGGATGTTCCGCGCCATGGGTCACAACGACGTCTCGATTCTCGACGGCGGCCTGCCCAAGTGGCTGAAGGAAGGCCGGGCCGTTACCGACGACGCGACCACGCCGCGCGAGCGCCATTACACGGCGCGGCTCGACAATACGCTGGTTCGTTCGGTCGACGACGTGAAGGGTCTGATCGGCAGCAAGCGCGAGCAGATCGTCGATGCCCGTGCCGCCGGCCGTTTCCGCGGCGAAACGCCGGAGCCGCGCGCCGGCCTGCGCGGCGGCCATATGCCGGGCGCCTTCAACCTGCCTTACAACGAGCTGATCGATCCGGCGACCGGCACGATGCTGCCCAACGAGCAGCTCAAGGCGCGCATCGCCGCCTCCGGTATCGATCCGTCGAAGAAGGTCACGGCGAGCTGCGGTTCGGGCGTCACCGCCTGCGTCATAGGCCTCGGCCTCTATCTCACAGGCTCGCCGGAAGCGGCGATCTATGACGGCTCGTGGACCGAGTGGGGCGGACGTGCCGACACGCCCATCGTCACCGGACCCTGATCTCTTCGCGCATCATCCGCCGCCGCGTCGCGACGGGGTGTTGCCGGTAACGATCACGCATCTCGAACTCGTTCGGGCCGACTGGACGGCGCGCGGCCAGGCACCGGCGGTCGCGGTCGTGATAACGCATGAGCGCGCACCGACCGTGGCACTCTATCGCGAACTCTACGACAGGGTCGGCCGGCCCTGGCTCTGGTACGAGCGCAGGCTGATCGCCGACGAGGCGCTGGCCGGGATGCTCGCCGGTCCGACACACGAATTGCATGTGGCCAGCCACGGCGGCGAGTTGGTCGGCTTCTTCGAACTGGACGCGGGTGAGCTGGCTTTCTTCGGTCTGACGCTGCCCTATATCGGCCAGCGTGTCGGGCCCTGGCTGCTCGACCGGGCGATCGAGCGTGGCTTTGCGACGGGCGCACAGAAGCTCATCCTCAATACCAACACCGTCGACCATCCCCGCGCGCTCACGACCTATCGCAAGGCAGGGTTTCGCTGCGTGCGTAGCGAACACAAGGAATTGCAGGATCCGCGGGTGCTGTGGCCCGAGGTCTATCGCTGGCCCGCCCCGTAAGGCCTATGTCATAGTCCGGCCTTCGCGCCGGATGGGCTGGCGCCTTTTTCGGTCGTGATCCATCACCATGAGCAGTGGCAACAAGAAGACCTTCACCAGGCCCGATACCGTCCTCGCGACCGCCGGCCGCGATCCCGACAATAACTTCGGCATCGTCAATCCACCCGTCTATCACGCCTCGACCATCCTCTCGCCGACGATGGACAAGTTCGAGAACCGCATTCCTTTCGAGGGTTATGGCTACGGCCGCAACGGCACGCCGACCCAGAAGGCGCTCGAAGATGCCGTCGCCGCCATCGAAGGCGCCCATCGCTCGATCGCCGTGCAGTCCGGCCTCGCCGCCGTCACCGGCGCGATCGTGGGCTTCCTCAAGACTGGCGATCACATGCTGCTGACCGACAATGCCTACGGTCCGGCGCGTCGCTTCGCCAACACCACGCTAAAGGGCTTCGGCGTCGAGACCACTTTCTTCGATCCGATGATCGGGCCGGCCGGCGTCGAGAAGCTGATGCAGCCCAATACCAAGATCGTCTATCTCGAAGCGCCGGGCTCGCAGACCTTCGAAGTGCAGGACGTGGCCGGCATCGCCGCTGTCGCCAAGAAGCATGGCGCTGCCGTTCTGATCGACAACACTTGGGCTACGCCGCTCTATTTCAAGCCTTTCGAGCACGGCTGCGATCTGTCGATCCATGCCGGCACGAAGTATATCGTCGGCCATTCCGACGCGATGATGGGCATCATCTCCTGCGCCACGCGCGCGATGTTCGAGACAGCCAAGACGGCCTGCCAGAGTTTCGGTTTCCATGCCGCGCCGGACGATTGCTACCTGGCCCTGCGTGGCCTGCGCACCATGGGCGTGCGCCTGCGCCATCACGAGAAGAGCGGCCTCGACATCGCCAACTGGCTGAAGACGCGGCCCGAGGTCGACAAGGTGCTGCATCCTGCCCTGCCCGAATGCCCCGGCCATGAGAACTGGAAGAAGCAGTTCAAGGGATCGTCCGGCCTGTTCTCCTTCACGCTGAAGGACGGCTACAGCCGCAACGCCCTCGCGGCGATGATGGACGGCATGTCGATCTTCGGCATGGGCGCAAGCTGGGGCGGCTTCGAGAGCCTGATGATCCCGGCCCATCCCGACCAGTATCGCACCGCCGTGCCATGGCCCAAGGGCAAACACCTGCTGCGCGTCCATATCGGTCTTGAGGATGTCGAGGATCTGAAGACCGATCTGGCCGAAGGCTTCGAGCGCCTCAATCGCGCCCACAACACCTGAAGGCGTTGCGTCAGGCCGCCTTGCCGCAGTCGGCGCAGACGCCGGTCACTTCCAAAGTCATGTCGCGCGCGGTGAAGCCGCGGCGGCCGGCGCTGGCGGTGATCGTGTCGGCGACAGCGCCGCTTTCCAGCTCCTCGGCGTTGCCGCAGTCGGCGCAGATCAGGAAGAAGCCCCGGTGTGTTTCGCCGGGGTGGCTGCAGCCGACGAAGGCGTTCATGCGCTCGATGCGGTGGATCAAGCCGTTCTCGATC
>JBBRFD010000007.1:0-56369 GCA_038224985.1 Reyranellales bacterium | reverse complement strand
GCCTGCTATGCGGTCGCCTCGGGCGCGGCTGACTTTGCTCTGGCCCTCGGCGTCGAGAAGCTGAAGGACACCGGCTACGGCGGCCTTCCCGGTGGCCGCGGCGGTCCGCTCCAGGTGCTGTGGAACGCCAGTGGCACCGCGCCGGGCAACTTCGCTCAGCTCGCCACCGCTTACATGACCGCGCACGGCGTCTCCGGCGAGGATCTCAAGAAGGCCATCGGCCACGTCTCGTGGAAGAGCCACCAGAACGGCGCCAAGAACCCGAAGGCTCATCTGCAAAAGGCCGTCGAGATGGACACCATCCTCAACGCGCCGATGATCGCCTCGCCGCTCGGCTTGTTCGACTGCTGCGGCGTGTCGGATGGTGCGGCCGCGGCCATCGTGACGACGCCCGAAATCGCCAAGGCGCTCGGCAAGCACGACATCGTCAGCGTCAAGGCGCTGCAGCTCTCGGTCTCCAACGGCTCCGAGTCGGGCCATAACTCGTGGGATGGCAGCTACTTCCACACCACGCGCATCGCGGCGAAAAAGGCTTACGAAGAAGCCGGCATCAAGAGCCCGCGCGACGAAGTCTCGATGTTCGAGGTGCACGATTGCTTCTCGGTGACCGAGCTTGTGACCATGGAAGACCTGCATATCTCCGAGACCGGCAAGGGCTGGCGGGATGTGCTCGACGGCTTCTACGATGCCGACGGCACCATTCCCTGCCAGATCGACGGCGGCCTCAAGTGCTTCGGCCATCCGATCGGCGCCTCGGGCTTGCGCATGCTCTACGAGATGTACTTGCAGATCCAGGGCAAGGCCGGCGCCCGCCAGCTCAAGAACCCGCGCATCGGCATGACGCACAATCTCGGCGGCGCGCCGCGCGAGAATATCTCGAGCGTCGCCATCGTCGGCCGCTACGAGTAGTCGACGCAAGCATCGACCCTCTCTCCGGCTCGATGGCTGGGGAGAGGGTTTTTCATTTGAGGAGGAAACGACATGGAGCTCGACAAGAAGCTCATTGGACACAAGTTCCAGCCGTTCACGGCCACGGTCGAGGCTGGCAAGATCCGGTTGTTCTGCAAGGCCATCGGCGAGGAAGATCCGATCTACAGCGACGCGGCGGCGGCCAAGGCGGCGGGCTATCGCGGCATCACCGCGCCGCTCACCTTTCTGCGCGCGCTGCAGGCCGACGATCCCAACAAGGGTGGGCTGCTGCGGCTGCTCAACGTCGATATCGGCCTGATCCTGCACGGCGAGCAGCATTTCGACTATTTCGCGCCGGTCGTGGTCGGCGACACCGTCACCTGCCAGGAGCAGGTGGTCGACATCTACGACAAGAAGGGCGGCGCCCTGTGGTTCGTCGTCCAGGAGATGGAGATGAAGGACCAAACAGGCAAGCTCGTGGCCAAGGGCCGCGGCGTCACCGTCGTGCGTAACCCCGACGCGGCAAAGAAATAAGGGAGGCCAAGATGACTGCCACCATTCCCAGGTTCGATCATGTCAAGGTCGGCGACGCTCTGAAGCCGCTTGTCCTGCCGCCGGTCAGCCGCCACCAGCTTGCGCTCTATTGCGGCGGCTCGGGCGACCACAATCCCATCCATGTCGATCTCGACTTCGCCAAGAAGTTCGGCTTCAAGGACGTCTTCGCCCACGGCATGCTGTCGATGGCTTTCCTCGGCCGCCTCGTCACCAGCTACGCGCCCAACAATCGCGTGCGCAAGCTCGGTACGCGCTTCACCTCGATCACCTGGGTGGGCGACGTCATCACGGTGAGTGGCACCGTCACCGGCAAGCGCGAGGAGAACGGCGAGAAGCTGATCGACCTCGAAGTGAAATGCACCAACCAGAACGGCCAGGACACGCTGCAGGGTCACGCCACTGTCGCGGCGGCTTAAGGAGTAATTTCATGGGGCAGATGGATGGCAAGGTGGCGATCGTCACCGGTTCGGGACGCGGCATCGGCAAGGAGATCGCGCTGCGGCTGGTGCGCGATGGCGCCAAGGTGGTGATCAACGACATCGACGATGCACCGGCCAACGAGACCGTCGCCGAGATCGAGAAGATGGGCGGCAAGGCGGTCGCCTGCAACGGCGACGTCGCCAAGCCCGATTTCGGCGATCGTATCGTCAAGACGGCGGTCGATGCCTTCGGCGGCTGCCATGTCGTGGTGAACAATGCCGGCTACACCTGGGACTCGGTCATCCAGAAGATGACCGACGAGCAGTGGTACGCCATCCTCGACGTACATCTCACCGCGCCGTTCCGCATCTTGCGCGCCTTCCAGATCCACCTGAAGGACGCGGTCGAAAAGGAGCGCGCCGAGGGCAAGCGCATCGTGCGCAAGGTCGTCAACATCTCCTCGACCTCGGGCGTCAACGGCAATGCCGGCCAGTCGAATTACGCGGCGGGCAAGGCCGGGATCATCGGTCTCACCAAGACGCTGGCCAAGGAGTTCGGCCGCTACGACGTCACGGTCAATGCCGTGGCTTTCGGCTATATCCAGACACGTCTCACCAAGCCGCTGTCGCAGGGCGAGTCGGGCGAGATCGAAGTGCAGGGCCGCAAGGTAAAGATCGGCGTCCAGGGCGGCCGGATCGCCGCCATGAACCAGATGATTCCGCTCGGCCGTGGCGGTCTGCCGGAAGAGGCGGCGGGTTCCGTCTACCTGTTCTGCAGCCCCGACAGCGATTACGTCAGCGGCCAGACCCTCGTCGTCAACGGCGGGCTCTAGCCGCGTTGTGACTTCCGCGCGGCCGATCTTGCTCTAGGATCGGTCCGTGCGGATTTCCCTCGATATCGCCGTCATCGGCTGCGGCGTCGGCGGCCAGGCGGTCGCCACCTTGTTGGCCGATGCCGGGCATCGCGTTAGCGTCGTCGAACGCTTCGTGGCGCCGCGTCCGATCGGCGCCGGATTGCTGCTGCAGCCCACCGGCTTCTCGGTGTTGCGCAAGCTCGGCCTCGGCGAGGAGGCGCTGGAGCTGGGCGCTCGCATCGACGGCCTCGACGGTCGGGCGGCCAGTGGACGCCGCGTGCTCGACCTGCATTACCGCAACCTGCATCCCAAGGCCTTCGGCCTCGGAATTCATCGCGGCGCGCTGTTCGAATTGCTGCATGGCCGGTTGAAGCGCTCCGCGGTCCGCCTGCTGACCTCGACCGAGATCGCGTCCATCGAGCAGGAAGGCACGCAGGCCCATCTCTCTGATAAGGCGGGCTCGTCGCACGGTCCTTTCGACCTGGTGATCGTTGCCGACGGCGCCCATTCGGCATTGCGCGAGCGTCTGATGCCCGAAGCCAGGGCGCCGCTTTATCCTTGGGGCTGCGTCTGGACCACCGTCATCGACGATACGCCCGAATTCGACGGCATGCTGCGCCAGCGCGTGCGCGGCACCGGCATGATGATGGGCCTGCTGCCGGTCGGGCGCCTGCCGGAGGACGAACCGGGCACGCGCCGCGTCACCCTGTTCTGGAGCCTGCCGATCTCCGGCACGGCGGTGCATCCATTGGTCGATCTCGCCGCCTGGAAGGCCGAGGCATCAGCCTTGTGGCCGGAATCGAAGCGGCTGGTCGAGCGGATCGAGAGCCTCTCGGTCTTTACGGCGGCAAGCTATCGTCATGTCGCGTTGCCGGGCTGGAGCGACGGGACAGTCGTTTTCATGGGCGATGCCGCGCATGGCACCAGCCCACAGCTGGGGCAGGGCGCCAACCTGGCGCTGCTCGACGCGCACTTCCTGGCGGCATCCCTGGCACGCGAGGATCGCGTCGGCGACGCCCTTGCCCGTTTCGAACGCCTGCGCGTGCCGCCGACGCGCTTCTATCGCCAGGCCAGCCATCTGCTGACGCCGTTCTTTCAGTCCAACCTGAAACCGCTGGGTTGGCTGAGGGATATGTTCATGGGACCGGCCTGTCATCTGCCGCTGATGTCGACGATGATGGCCTCGACCCTGGCCGGCACGCGGCGCGGCTGGCTGGTTTCTACGTCACTCGATGCGGAAGGCCGCTTTCCGCTCGATTGAGTGCCGCCCAGCGGCCCGGCGTCAGGCCGAAGCGTGCGGCGAAGTGGCGGGTGAGGTGGCTCTGGTCGGCGAAGCCGGCGGAGGCTGCGACGTCCGCCAGCGCCATGCCCCGTCCAATCAGCGTCCGTGCCCGGACGAGGCGGCGGCCGACCTGGAAGCGGTGTGGCGAAGTGCCGAAGGCGGCGCGGAACTGGCGGGCGAGGGTGAAACGATCGAGGCCCGAGACGCGCTCCAGTTCTTCCGAACCCACGGTACGGTGCGCCTCGGCGACCAGAAAGTCGCGGGCCCGCGTCACGCCCCGTCCGGCGCCGGTCTGGCGGCGGCGCGCCGGTCGGGCATCGCTGCGGTCTGCCAAAGCGTCGGCCAGACGTGCGACCAGGGAATCCTGCGCCAGCGGTTCGAGGGGGCTGGGAAAATCGGTAAAGGCCTCTTCGACGATGTCGCGCAGGACAGGATCGTCGGCGACCACATCAGGCACGAAGGGTGTGGCGCCGATCAGGGCGGGGTCGACGTAGACCATGAGGTAGGCAAAGCCATCCTCGGCGCCGGCATGACCGTCATGGGCCTCATCGGGATGGAGCACCAGCACCTGGCCGGCCCGGCTGACACGATCGACGCCGCGATAGCGGAAGCATTGCGTGCCTCCGAGCGTCAGGCCGATCGAATAGGTTTCGTGGCGGTGCGAATCGTAGGCATGGCCGGCAAAGCGCGCCGCCAGGCGCTGGATGCCGACGCTCGGCTCGTCGAACTGGACCCGGTTGGAAGACATTGCACAAACCTTCAAGACGTCCCGGCCAAGGCGGGTGAAACTCGCGCCCATGATCTACGACACCAAGACCGCCCTCGTCATCCGCAAGGATCTGCTGCCCTGGCAGTTGGTCAATGTCGCCGCCTTCCTGGCGGGAGGCCTCGCCGGTACCCATCCGCATCTCGTAGGCGAACCCTATCGCGACGGCGCCGGCCACGCCTATACCGCGCTGATCCGGGAACCGGTCTTCATCTATGGCGGTACCATCGACGAGCTCAAGCGGACCCATGCACGGGCGCTGTCCCGTGAGCTGGTGCCGGCGATCTACATCGAGCCGATGTTCCACACCACCAACGACGCCGACAATCGAGCCGCCGTCGTCACCTGCGCTCCAGAGGCGCTGGATCTGGTCGGTATCGGCATTCATGGGCCGCGCAAGACCATCGACAAGGTCATCAATGCGCTGAAGTTCCTGAGTTAGCCGACGAAGATGCGCGGGCCGACGGGCAGGGTCCTGGCCTTGTCGAGCGCTTCCATGGCCGTGCGGTAGCCGATCTCGACGGCGGCGTCGAAGCTCGTCCAGTCGAGCAGGTCGAAATGGCTGACCGGCGGCACGATCAGAAGATCGGCTGCGGCAGCGTCCTCCACCGAGCGGGCGGCGCTCGAGACCAGCGCCGAGCGCAGCAGGATGCGCACGATCGAGGGGATGGGCAGCGTTTCCTTGCGCCGCCACACCATGCGGCTGAAGAATTCCCAGGCCGACCAGGGCTCGGCAACATCGGCTCCGGCCGAGACGGCGCCGCTGGTGTCGATATCGCTTCCGATGGTGACGCCACGCCGTAGCTTGCGCATCGTCCGCACCGGGAAATTGTCGATGACGCCGCCATCGACATGGACCTGGCCTGCCTGGATGAAAGGCGGCAAGACGCCCGGTAGCGATACCGAGGCGCGCAGCCATCTGCGTAGCGTGCCGCGAGTGTGGTTATCGGCGACCGCGGTGGTGAGATTGGCGCTGATGCAGAAGAACGGCAGCGGCAAGTCCTCGATACAGGTCTCGCCGAACGCCAGAAGCAGTAGCTGCTCGACGCGGCGGCCGGAGAACAGCGACACCGCCGGCACCGTGTAGTCGCTGAGCGGATTGCGCTCGACGAAGGCAAGGCGGAAGCGCTCCTTCATCTCCTCGTCGCTCCAGCGCGCCGCGACGGCAGCGCCCATGATGGCGCCCATGCTGGAGCCGCCGACCAGATCGATCGGCACGCCGGCCTCGCGCAAGGCCCTGACGACGCCGATATGGGCAAAACCGCGCGCGCCGCCGCCCGCCATCACCACGCCCACCGCCTGGCCGGTCAGCAGCCGGGCCAGCCGGTCGGTGTCGACCGGCAGGTCGAGGCGGATGTGATGGTGCTGGCCAAAGGCGCCATCGGCGATGTGGACGGCGGTGCTGCCGGGTTTGGGATCGTGGCCCTCGTGCAACAGGACCAGCTCGCGGCGGCGATGGAACACACCGCCGGTTTCCGCCGTCTCCAGCGCATAGGGCAGCGACGTCGGCGTGGCGTCGTCGGCGCGGCGCACGACCACCAGGCAATCGGCCTGGCGCAGGCAGAGCTGCGTCCACGGCGTCGGCGTGGCATCGGCGCGATAGACGACATAGGCCGCATCGGCCTCGCAGCGCGCGAACCAGTCGGGCGACTGGCCGTAGGATTCCGGGCCGAGGATCTGCGTGAACGGGTGCAGCCTTTCGAGGGCAGCGGCAAACGAAACGGCGAAGCGCGCGACTGGGACGTCCGGTCCGGCCGGCAGGATGGCGAAAGTGCGCGGCTGGGCGCCACGCCGCACCTTGCTGAAGGCCGAGCGTGCCGCGATCTTGCGCGTGAGCGTGGCCAAAACCTGGGGATGCCGCGAGGCCATGCGCTCGAAGTCGTCCTGGCCGAGCCGCCACACCTCGCTGTCGCGCAGTGCGGCCACCGTGCGGGTGCGCGGCCCATGCGCCAGCAAAGCAATTTCGCCGACGATGTCGCCGGCCGGGATATCGGCGATCAGCACCGGCTCGCCGGGCTCGTCGCCTTCGCGTTCGCCTTGTCGGAAGACGCCGAGGCAGCCGCTGGCCACGAGATAGAGCGCATCGGCGGGATCGCCCTCGCGGAACAACGAGGCGCCACCGGGCAGGCTGATCAGCGTCACCTCGCGCTCGACCGCCGCCATGGCGGCGGCATCGAGGTCGCTGAAGAGCACCGCACGGCGAAGGGCGCCGCGCAGCCGCTGTCTCAGCGGATCGTCGTCGGGATTCTGGTCGGGGATGGCCTCGCTCACCCGGCGGTCAGTCCTTTCAAGGCCCAGCCGATGGTCTGGTCGGCGCGCGTCCAGACCATGTCGCGCCATTTGTCGCCGGAGGGAAAGAAGCGTTCCTTCATATTGGCCTTCATGGCCTTGCCCTGTGCCGACTTGAGGTCGCCGCGCTGATGCACCCAGTTATCCTCGCGCACGGCGCCCAGGACCTCGGGCACGGCATAGGTGCCGTATTCGAGGGCGACCGAGGTCACTTCGGCATCGGGCAGTTCCTGCGGGAAGGAGTCGGTCATGCAGCCGACGACGACAGCCGAGGTCGAGGTGCCGGATTCGGGCGAGGTCAGCTCGGCGCCATACCAGGCCTTGGAACGCTCGAACGATTTGGAGCCTGGCGGCACGGTGCAGATCAACTCGCCATGGCCGAAAGGACCGAGGCCTGTGTGGAAGTCGATGACGCCGACGCGGCGCGCCCGGCCCAGTTCCTCGCGGGCGATGGCGCGGATGGTACGGTTGCTCCAGGTGGGCTTGTTGCCGCCGTAGAAGATGCCGTTGGGATGGGCGTATTGGCCGCCGCTCAGAGCGCCCTGCAGGCCGAAGACGCCATGCTTCTGGGCATAGGCCTGGAAGGCCCGTTCGGTTTCCGCGCTTGCCGTCTCGTCCCATTGCCGCGGCAGGATGGCGGTAGCCAGCTCGTTATAGCCGTCGTTCCTGGGGTAGGGCTTGTCGTGGTCGACGAAGTTGCGGTTGAGGTCGACATTGTCTTCGTTGACGCGTCGTCCCCAGGCGAAGCCATGGGGGTTGATGGCATGCACCACCAGCGCGCCGGTGTCCTTGGGCAGCTTGGCGGCGCCGCCGCTGCGCAGCCAGGCGATCTGCGCGCCCGAGCCGCAATGGCCCTCGACGCCGTGCGTGCTCGAGATCAGCACCAGCGTATTGGGCGCGTCGGCGGGGCCGAAGCGCGCCGTGTCGAGATAGAGCAGCTCGCCGTTCGGCCCCTTGCCATGCGGGTTGAACCAGGAGCGCAGCGCGCCGCCCGCATCAGCCGCTGCCGCCACGAACTTGGCGCGGGCTTCGGCATAGCTCTCGGAAAAACACTCGGGAATGGATGTCATAGGCCCTCCAACCGCCATCGTACCCGGTTTGGGCGCGAAGCGGAAAGAAGGGCTGTTTCAGCTGCGCTGCAGCGCGAAAGCCCCTAGCTGTCGTAAGTCAGAAGCGAGGTCACCGGAACGTCGAGTTTCTTGCGGCCCTCGAGGAAGCTGAGCTCGATGATGAAGCCCGCCGCCGGCACCTCGGCGCCTATCTGGCGCAGCAGCGTGATGGCCGCCGCCATGGTGCCGCCGGTCGCCAGCAGGTCGTCGACGACGACGACGCGCCGGCCCTTTTCGATCGCATCGTGCTGGATTTCGATCGTATCGGTGCCGTATTCCAGCGCGTAGGTATGGCGCACGGTGAGGCCCGGTAGCTTGCCCTGCTTGCGCAGCATGACGAAGCCGGTGCCGAGCGCCAAAGCCAGCGGCGCCGCCACCAGGAAGCCGCGCGATTCGATGCCGGCCAGAACGTCCGGCTTATAGGGCCGGATCGCCTCGGCCATCCGCGCCACGGCTTCCTTCCAGGCGGCGGCATGCGCCAGCAGGGTCGAGATGTCGTAGAACAGGATGCCCGGCTTGGGAAAATCCGGGATCGAGCGGATGTGCTTCTTGAGATCCATTTCGGACATGAAAGCGTCGTCTCCTCAGCTATAGGCCGGCGGCGGCTCGAAGGCGCGATACTCGCGCTCCAGCAGCTTGGCGAATTCGATGCAGGTATAGTCGCCGTATTGCGGACCGATGATCTGGACGCCGATGGGCAGGCCGTCCTTGCTCTGACCGATCGGCGCGGCCGAAGCGGGCAGGTGGACGACGCCGGCGTAACCAGCCCAGAAAATCTGATCGACCACCGGCACCTTCTTGTTGTTGACGACGATGGTGCGCAGATGACGCATGCCCTTCTGGTCGTGTGGAAAGGCCGCCGTCACGGCGACGGGGCAGAGCATCAGGTCGTAGTCCTGGAAGAAGGCGTCCCAGGCCAGCCGCATGCGATGGCGCTGCTCGTTGAGCTGCAGCCAGGTGCGATGCGACAGCGCGTTGCCGCGCTGCATCTGGGCGTAATAGCTGCGGTCGTCGGCCGCGAAGCTGGCGGCTTCGGCCACGGCCTTGGCATGGACCTCATTGGCCATGCGGCCCGAGGTGGCGGCGCGCAGCAAGCGGATATAGACGTCGTTCAGTTCATAAGTGTCGATCTTCGGCCGCGCCGTCATGCTCACCTTGGCCTTTTGCCGGGTGAGGAAGGACGCGAGCTTCTGCAGCTGCTCCTGCACCGAGTTGTCGACCTCGGCATTGGGATCGGTGAGCATCACCGCGACCTTGAAGTCGCGCAGCTTCTTTTTCTTCGCGCGCGGTAAAGTGAGCGTCCAGCCGCGGCCGTCGATGGCGTCGGGACCGGCCATGACGTTCATGGCAATCTCGAGATCCTCGGCGCCGCGCGCCAGCGGGCCGACCACGCCGATATCGCCATAGGCGACGCTGCCGGCCAGCGCATGACCCTTGGGCGAAACCACGCCCCAGGTCGGCTTGTGGCCGTAGACGCCGCAATAATGTGCCGGGTTGCGGATCGAGGCGCCGATGTCGCTGCCAGCCTCGATACCGGTGAGGCCCGCAGCCAATGCGGCGCCCGAGCCGCCCGAGGAGCCGCCGGGCGTGCGCGAGAGATCCCAGGGATTGTTCGTGCTGCCGTAGACTTCGTTGTAGCTCTGCCAATCGGCCAGCATCAGCGGGATATTGGTCTTGCCGAACAGGGTGACGCCGGCGTTGGTCATGCGCTGGGCAAGCAGCGAATGGGTCTTGGCCATGCTGTCGCGGAAAGCGGGATCGCCCCAGGTCGTCGGGAAGCCCTCGACATCGAAGGACTCCTTGATCGTCATCGGCACGCCGTGCAGCGGGCCCAGCTTCTTGCCGGCTTTCACCGCCTTGTCAGCCGCCTTGGCCCGTTTGCGGGCGCCCTCGATGTCGGTGGCGATGATGGCGTTGAGTTCGGGGTTATAGGCCTCGACGCGCTTCAGGTAGAGGTCGAGCAATTCGAGACAGCCGATCTTCTTCTTGGCGACGGCGGCGGCGAGTTGCTTGGCGGTGCGAAAGGGCAGCGCGAGGGACATAGTGTCTCCGTTTTGGCGATGGACGACCTCAAGGGCCGTACCATAGTGTCTCGATCATCGTGAAGAAACTTCCGCCTTCCGCCACGCCCTTGGCACTGCCGCTCGTCCTCACCCTGATCATGACGTTCCTCGTCTCGGGTGTGGCGACATTCCGTGCGCTGGGATACGTCGACGGCGTTTTTATCAAGTGGGGCGAATCCTGGGTACTTTCCTGGGCGGTCGCCTTTCCCACCATGTATTTCCTGATGCCGATGGTGCGGAAACTCCTAAACCGCATCATCGAGGTGAAATAGCCCTCAGCGCGGCCGCGGATGGCGCACCCGTGCCGTCGGTTCGGCGATCAGCGGATCGTCCGGCCAGTAGTGCCGGGGATAGCGGCCCTTGAGCTCCGATTTCACCGACTTGTAGCCATTGGCCCAGAAACTCGCGAGATCGCGCGTCACCTGGACCGGCCGCCGCGCTGGCGACAGCAGGTGGATGGTGAGCGCCACGCGGGCACTGCCGACACGTGGCGTTTCGCTGAGGCCAAACATTTCCTGCAGACGTACCGAAAGCGTCGGCTCGGCCGGGTTGGCGTAGTCGATCGCCACACGCGAGCTGCTCGGCACCTGGATATGCGTCGGCGCCAGACTGTCGAGCTGACGCTGCTGCTCCCACGGCAGCAGCGCGCGCAGGGCGGCCGAAAGATCGATGCGCGACAGGTGATCGCGCCGCGATACGCCGTCGAGGAACGGCCCCAGCCAGGTATCGAGCGACGCCAGCAAGGCCGCCTCCGTCAGGTCGGGCCAGCTTTCGTCGAGGTGGCGCAGGAAGGCGATGCGTTCGCGCCATTTCCGCAGGTCGTCGTTCCACGGCAGCGCCTGCAGGCCGAGTTGGCGCACGCCGTCGAGCATCGCCGTCCGCAAGGTCTCCGGCTCGGGTACCTTCAGCGGCTTGTCTTCGAGGATCAGCGAGTCGAGCCGCCGCCGCTGGCGCGCCAGCACCGCGCCGTCGCGCGCGCTCCAGTGCACGACCTGTTCGGCGACGATGCGGTCGCCATGCAGATCCTCGATCTCGCCCAATGTGATCGGCGCGGCGAGATAGATGCGCGAATCCTGCGTGCTGCCGTCGAGATCGGCCACGACGAGGTATTCCTCGTTGCCCAATGTATCGCCCTCGGAGAGCGCCGCGCCGCGTCCACCCGACAGGAGGTAGCGCCCGCCGCTGCCTGCGCGTCGCCGTCCGATGCGGTCGGGATAGGCGAGCGAAGCCAAAGCGCCCGTCATCGCAATGTCGGGCGCTTCGGATGACTTGGTTGGGGTCAAACGGCGCGCCGATTCGAGGATGAGCCGCAACGCGCCGTCGCGGCGGCCGCCCAGAGCGATGTCGACGCGGTGGCGCAGGTCGGCATCGCGCTGGCCCGGTGGCAGGCGCAGAAAGTCGCGCTCGCTCAGGATCGCGGCCAGCAGGGCGGCGACGCGGCCTTGTCCGAGTTCGCGGCCTTTGACGACCAGATGAGCGAGGCGCGGATGCAGGCCGATGCGTGCCATCGCCCGGCCGTGCGCCGTGATCGCACCCGTGTCGTCGAGCGCGCCGAGAGCGTTCAGCAGGCCGCGCGCCGTGGCGAGGGAGGCGGCGGGTGGTGGCGAGAGCCAGGGCAGGGCATTGGCATCGGCGATGCCCCAGACGCCGAGTTCCAGTGCCATCGGCGCCAGATCGGCGTCGAGGATTTCGGGCGACGTGAAGGGCGGCAAGCCGCGCTGCTGTTCTTCGCTCCACAGCCGGTAGCAGACGCCGGATTCGAGGCGGCCGGCGCGGCCACGGCGCTGGTCGGCCGAAGCCTGGCTGACGCGCACGGTTTCGAGGCGCGTCATGCCGGAGCGCAGCGAGAAGCGCGGCACGCGCATCTGGCCGCTGTCGATGACGATGCGCACGCCTTCGATGGTCAGGCTGGTCTCGGCGATCGAGGTTGCCAGCACGATCTTGCGCCGGCCCGCCGGTGACGGTGCGATGGCGCGGTCCTGATCGGCCGGCGAGAGATCGCCAAAGAGCGGCGCGATGTCGATGCCGGTGCCGAGGCCCTGCAGCCGTTCCTCGACGCGGCGGATCTCGCCGACACCCGGCAGGAAGACCAGCGCGCTGCCGGTTTCTTCATCGAGTGCACGCCGTATGGCCGAGGCAACGGCATCCTCGATGCGCCCCGCAGGTTCACGATCGAGATAGCGCGTCTCGACCGGGAACATGCGGCCCGCGCTTTCGATCAAGGGAGCGCCGCCGAGGCGGGCGACGACGGGACCGGGGTCGAGCGTTGCCGACATGGCGACGATGCGCAGGTCTTCACGAAGCGCCCCCTGGGCTTCACGGACGAGGGCAAAGGACAGATCGGTCTCCAGCCCACGCTCGTGCAGTTCGTCGAAGATCACGCAGCCGATGCCGTCGAGCGACGGGTCGTCCTGCAGCATGCGCAGGAAGAGGCCGTCGGTGACGACCTCGATGCGCGTGCGCGGACCGACCTTGGTATCGAGTCTCACGCGATAGCCGACGGTCTCACCCACGGCTTCGCCCAGGCTGGCGGCCATGCGCCGGGCGGCGGCGCGGGCGGCGAGGCGGCGCGGCTCCTGCATCACGATCTTGCGGCCGCCGAGCCAGGACGCGTCGAGCAACGCCAGCGGCACGCGTGTCGTCTTGCCGGCGCCGGGCGGGGCGACCAGGACTGCGGCGTTGCGGTCGGCCAGTGCCGCTTTAAGGCGCGGCAGGGCCTCGTCGACGGGAAGGACATCCATTGCGGCGGTTATAGCCGTAGTGGCGGGCTTGGCGACACGGGGCTAGGCAGCGCCCGCCAGCAGTTCGAGCGTCTCGATCACGCCGGTCGGATCGGCGACACCCTTCCCTGCGATATCGAAGGCGCAGCCGTGCGCGACCGACGCAAACAGCACCGGCACGCCGATGGTGAGCGCCGAGGCGCGCAGCGGCGACAGGAGCTTGATCGGGATGTGGCCCTGGTCGTGAAACATTGCGAGATAGAAATCGTGCTGGCGCTGGCTCAGCAGCAGGTCGGCGCCGACCGGGCCATCGGCGGCGATGCCCTCGGCCTTGAGGCGCGCCACGGCGGGCTTGGTGATGCGTTCGTCCTCGTCGCCGAACAGCCCATCCTCGCCGGCATGCGGGTTAATGCCGAAGACGCCGAGCGTGGGTGCGGCGATGCCCAGACGCTTGGCCGTTGCCACCGTGGCGCGGGCCGCCGCGACGACGAGATCGGGCGAGAGGCGGGCGAGCGCCTGGGGCACCGATTCGTGCAGGGTCGCATGGGTGATGCGCAGGCCCTTGCCGACCAGCATCATGAACGACTGGCCGCGCGGTGTGCCGGTCAGGTCGGCGATCAGGCCGGGATAGCCCGAGAAGGCGATGCCGGCGCGATTGACCGCCGTCTCGGAATGCGGGCAGCCGACGATGGCGTCGACCTTGCCGGCCAGCGCGAGTTTCACTGCCGCGGCGGCATAGCCGACGGTGGCCTTGCCGGCCCGCGGGTCGAGCGTGCCGGGTGCGTAACCCGCTTCCTCAAGGACCGCTGCATCGACGAAGGCCGGGGTGTCGACGCCCAGCCGCTCGGCCGTCTTTTCGATGACGAAGGCATCGCCGACGAGCAGCGGGCGGACCCTGCCGGTTACCGCGAGTGCCGCCTTGATGGCGATCTCCGGGCCGATGCCGTTGGGATCGCCCAGCGTGATGGCGATGCGCATCAGAAGGGAATTGCCACCAGCGTGTCGAAGCGGCCGCCGTCGCAGACGACGATGCGCTCGGCAAATTTCAGCGTGCCACTCGTATCGGCGGTGACGCGGTCGTGATAACAGCCGGTGGCGAAGACCTCCATCGTGCCGTTGCCCATGATGCGCACGATCAGGAACGGCGTCTCGACCGTGGCGCCGCCGCCTTCTCTGGCCAATACGAACGGCAGACCGACGATGTGGCGGTAGCGCTGGCGCTCGTAGATATTGGCCTTGCGCAACGCCGACACGCGGTCCTGAAGCATGCCGCGCGAATCGGCATACATGATGCCCGCTTCGAAGCCCTTGGCGACATTCTCGGCCGTCGTCACCTTATAATGGCAGGGATCGGTGAACAGCTCGGGCCAGTCCTCGAATTTCTCGTTGTCGATGGCGCGCGCGTAAGCGGCATTCAGTTCGACAAGCTTCGCGGTGTCCATCAGTAGGCACTCATCAATAGGCCATATGCCGGCGATAGGCTTTCCAGAAGCCGCGCACCGAGGATTCGGTGGCGCGCGTCGCCTGGCTTTCGGCCTGGTCGCCACCCATCTCGACCACCGAGATCTTGTCGCCGGCAGCGGCGATGCCGCGCTGCACGAAACCGCCGACGCAGCCGTCTTCCATCGACACGAAGCCGGCCGGGCCGACCAGGTTCTGCTGCTTCAGCCGCCGCTTGTTCATTTCCGGCGTGTCGTCGGCAAAGCCGAAATAAGTCCAGAGGATTTCCATCTTGTCGGTGCCCTTGGGCACGGTCTGGCGCACGGCGAGGCAATTGTGGATCTGCTGCAGGATCAGGCCGGGAAAGATCGAGAGGATCTGCAGCTGGATGCGGTCGCCGAACTCCTCGACCGTGTCGAGCAGGCTGGGATCGACCAGCTTGTAGTCGTCGCTCTCCGAACGCAGGTCCTTTTCCTTGAAGGCCTCGGCGCCGGCGACGTCGGCGCTGCCGATCGTATAGCTCGCATGATGGGCGCCATCGGGGCTGACCAGCACGCCACCGGCCTGGGTCAGCCGCGTGATGCGGAAGGTGGCGAAGAACAGGTGCAGCAGGCTCGCATGGTAGGTGTCCTTGACGTTCTCCATGTAGAGCTTCCAGTTGTTGGGAAGCGGCTGGGTGAAGCGGCCCATGACGCGGATCGGCCGGTTGAGCACGCGCTTTACGCGGCCGAGGATCTCCGTGCCGAGATAGTCCTCGATCGACGGCGTATCGGGCGACAGGGTGGCGAAGACCAGCCCGCACAGCGTCGCGGTCCTGAGTTTGCGCGGGCTATGGCTCTCGCGCTTGAAATCCTTGGGCATGCCGCCGGCGCCGTTGATGCCGCGTTCGAAGGCGATGCCCTTGAGGTTGCCGGCGAGGTCGTAGCTCCAGGCGTGATAGATGCACTTGAAGTTGTTCTGGACGTTGCCGCCGTCGTCGAAGGCGATCAGCGCGCCGCGATGGGCGCAGCGGTTCTCGAAGGCGTTGATCGTGCCGTCGGCGTCGCGCACGACGATGATCGGCATGCCGCCCATCATGTTGGTGCGATAGTCGCCCTTGTGGGGGATGTCGGCTTCGAGGCAGACGAAATTCCAGGTGGCGCCCTCGAAGATGCGCTGCATCTCGCGGGCGTAGTTGTCCTGGTCCTGGTAGACCCAGTAGGGCACGCGGGCGAGCGAGTCCTCGGGCCAGGGGCCATGAGAAGTCGTGGCGGCTTCGTGGACGGTCGGGGCGATGCGGGTATCCATGGCGAACCTTCCCTTCACTCCAGCGTGACGTTGGCCGACTTGATGACGGCGCGCCAGCGCGCTTCTTCTTCTTTGATGAAGGTTGCCGTGGCGGCCGTGCTTTGGCCCTGCGGTTCGGCGCCCTGTTCGAGGAACCTGGCGCGGACATCGGGAAGGGCGAGCGACTTGGCGGCATCCGAATTGATCTTCTGAATCACCGCGTCGGGCGTGCCGGGCGGCGCCACCAGGGCGAACCAGGCGCTGGCGATGAGGTCGGGCAATCCGATTTCGGCGGCGTTGGGAATATGTGGCGCCACGGTGCTGCGGGTCTTGCCGGCCAATCCCAGGAACTTCACCTGCTTTGCCTGTTCGAAGCGCAACGCGGCGGCGATGTTGCCGATGAAGATGTCGACGCGGCCGGCGATGATGTCGATCAGTGCCGGCCCTTCGCCCTTGTAGGGCACATGCACCATCTCGATGCCGGCCATGGTGGCGAACATCTGCGCCGAGAGATGTGAGGTCGAGCCATTGCCTTGCGAGGCGTAGGTCAGCTTGCCGGGATTGGCCTTGCCGTAGGCGATCAGCTCCCGCGCCGTATTGGCCGGCAGGTCGAGCCGGGCGGTGATGACATTGGGCACCAGCGCCAGCACCGTGATGGGCGCGAACTTCGTCCAATCGTAGGGCAGCGTCTTGTAGAGATTGTGGTTGATCGACAGCGGGCCGGGCGGGCTGCACAGCAGGGTGTAACCGTCCGGTTCGGCGCGGAAGGCGATCTCGGCGCCGACATTGCCGCCGGCGCCGGCGCGATTGTCGACGATCACCGGCTGGTTCCAGACGGCGCCCAGCTTTTCGGCGACGATACGGCAGAGCGTGTCGGCCGACCCGCCCGCGGGGAAGGGCACGATCACACGCACCTGCTTCTGCGGCCAGGCGCTTTGGCCGAACGCCGGTGCCGCCAGCAACAGTAGGACGAGCAGCGATCGAGCGAGGCCCTTCATCGGCGTATCCATCCCTAGACGCTTGTTTTGCCTGCCATGTTAGCCCATCTCGGAGGGACATGCCTCCCGTGCCGTTTCGCGATTTCGCGCAGTCGATTCAGCCTCAGGGCCCGCTTCGGGCGGCGATCACGGCGGCCTACCGCCGGCCGGAGCCGGAATGCCTGCCGCCGCTGATCGAGGCTGCGATCTTGCCGGCCGCAAGGGCAGCCAAGGCGCAGGCACTGGCGCGGCAACTGGTCGGTCGGCTGCGCGAGAAGACCAAGGGCGGTGGCGGGGTCGAGGCGCTGATCCACGAATACGCGCTTTCCAGCCAGGAAGGCGTGGCGCTGATGTGCCTCGCCGAGGCGCTGCTGCGCATCCCCGACGACGAAACGCGCGACGCGCTGATCCGCGACAAGATCGGCGGCGGCGACTGGCGCGCCCATCTCGGCCACAGCCCGTCGCTGTTCGTGAATGCCGCAACCTGGGGGTTACTGGTGACGGGGCGGCTGGCGGCGACCAGCAGCGAGCACGGGCTGTCGGCGGCGCTGACGCGGCTGATCGCCAAGGGCGGCGAGCCGCTGATCCGTCGTGGCGTCAACATGGCGATGCGCCTGATGGGCGAGCAGTTCGTCTCCGGCCAGACCATCGCCGAGGCGCTGGCCAACAGCCGCGCCTGGGAGGCGAAGGGCTTTCGCTATTCCTACGATATGCTGGGCGAGGCGGCCGTCACGGCACGTCAGGCCCTGCGCTATCTGGGCGAATACGAACAGGCGATCCGCGCCATCGGCGCGGCGGCGGCCGGGCGCGGCGTCTATGCAGGGCCGGGCATCTCGGTGAAGCTCTCGGCATTGCATCCGCGCTATGCGCGGATGCAGAGCGAGCGCGTCCATGCCGAGCTCTATCCCCGCCTGAAGGCACTGACGGTGCTGGCGCGCGGCTTCGACATCGGTCTCAACATCGACGCCGAGGAGGCCGACCGGCTCGACCTCTCGCTCGACCTGCTGGAGCGGCTCTGCTTCGAGCCGGAATTGGCGGGCTGGAACGGCATCGGCTTCGTCGTGCAGGCCTACCAGAAGCGCTGCCCCTTCGTGCTCGACTGCCTGATCGACCTGGCGCGGCGTTCCGGCCACCGGCTGATGGTGCGTCTGGTCAAGGGTGCCTATTGGGACGGCGAGATCAAGCGGGCGCAGGTCGATGGCCTCGAAGGCTTCCCGGTTTTCACCCGCAAGATCCACACCGACGTTTCCTACATCGCCTGCGCCGGCAAACTGCTGGCGGCGCCCGACGCCGTCTACCCACAATTCGCCACGCACAATGCCCTGACGCTGGCGACGATCCACGCCATGGCCGGCGACGACTATCGTCCCGGCCAATACGAGTTCCAATGCCTGCATGGCATGGGCGAGGCGCTCTATGAGGAGGTAGTGGGCGTGGGCAAGCTCGACCGGCCCTGCCGCATCTATGCGCCGGTCGGCACGCACGAGACGCTGCTGGCCTATCTCGTGCGGCGCCTGCTGGAGAACGGCGCCAACAGCTCCTTCGTCCACCAGATCGCCGATCCGGACTTTCCGCTCGACCGGCTGCTGGCCGATCCGGTGAGGGAGGCGCGCGGGCTCGATCCGGTCGGCGCGCCCCATCCGAGGATCGCCCTGCCGCGCGACATCTTTGGCGGGCGGCCGAACTCGGCCGGTCTCGACCTGTCCAACGAGGCGCGGCTGGCGGCTCTGGCGGCGCTGCTGCCGGCCGGTGAGCCGTGGCGGGCGCTGCCGGTGCTGGGCGACGGCCAGCGCGAGGGCGAGGCCCGGCCGGTGCTCAATCCGGCCGATCTGCGCGACGAGGTCGGCACCGTGGTCGAGGCGACAGCCGAGTTGGTCGACGCCGCCTGCGCCCGCGCCGTGCCGTGGCAGGCGACGCCCGAAGCGCGGGCCGAGTGCCTCTACCGGGTGGCCGATCGCCTGGAAGCGCGGATGCCGGCGCTGCTCGGGCTGATCGTTCGGGAGGCCGGAAAGACTCTGCCGAATGCTATTGGAGAAGTTCGGGAGGCGATTGATTTTATTCGATATTATGCCGATCAGATTCACGGCTGGGGCAGCGATACTCACCGGCCCCTCGGCATTGTCGCCTGCATCAGCCCGTGGAATTTCCCGCTCTCGATCTTCACCGGCCAGGTGGCTGCCGCACTGGCTGCGGGAAATGCGGTAATTGCCAAACCGGCCGAGGAGACGCCGCTGATTGCCGCCCAGGCGATCAAGCTGTTCCTCGGCGCCGGCTTGCCGCCGGGGGTCCTGCAACTCCTGCCGGGCGATGGAGCGGTCGGCGCCCGGCTGGTCGCCAACCCGGCCGTGGGCGGCGTGGTCTTCACCGGCTCGACCGAAGTGGCCCGCCTGATCCAGAAGGAGCTGGCCCGGCGCTTCGGCAAGGATGGCAAGCCGGTGCCGTTGATCGCCGAGACCGGCGGCCAGAACGTGCTGGTGGCCGATTCCTCGGCTTTGCCCGAGCAGCTCGTGGGCGACGCCCTCGTCTCGGCCTTCGATTCGGCCGGCCAGCGCTGTTCGGCGCTGCGCGTGCTCTGCCTGCAGGAGGATGTCGCCGACCCTGTCTCGGCCCTGCTCGACGGCGCCATGGCCGAACTCGGCATCGGCAATCCCGACCGGCTGTCGGTCGATGTCGGCCCGGTGATTTCCGCCGAGGCGCAAAGACGTCTCCTGAAGCACATCGACCGCATGCGCGGCGCCGGCCATCGCGTGCGTCAGGCGACTCTGCCGGTCGAGACGCGGCACGGCCTCTTCGTGCCGCCGACCCTGATCGAGATCGATGCGATCTCCGACATCCCGGGCGAGGTTTTCGGCCCGGTGCTGCATGTGATGCGCTATCCGCGGGAGAAGCGCGACGAGGTGGTGCGCGCGGCCAACGCCACGGGCTTCGGTCTCACCTTCGGCGTCCACAGCCGCATCGACGAGACGATCGAGCGCGCGACCGGGCTCAGCCATGCCGGCAACCAGTATGTGAACCGCAGCGTGATCGGCGCCGCGGTCGGCGTGCAGCCCTTCGGCGGGCATGGCCTTTCCGGCACCGGACCGAAGGCGGGCGGGCCGCTCTATCTGCTGCGCCTGCTGTCGCTGCGGCCGGCCGCCGTCCTGTCGCCGAGCGTCGAACTCCCGGGCCCGGTGGGTGAACGCAACACTTACTCGCTGCGCCCCAAGGGCACGGTCCTCTGCATCGCGCGCGATCCCGAGCGCCTGCAAGCCCAGGTCGACGCCGCCAAGGCGACCGGCAACCGCGCTGTGATGGACATCGACGATGCGACCGTGGCGGCCGTGCTATTCGACGGCACCTCTGCAGACCTGCTGGTGCTCGCTCGCCGCTTGGCCGAGCGCGACGGCCCGCTGGTGCCGGTCTATTGCGCGCCCTATCCGCTGGAATTCCTCTTCGACGAGGTCTCCCTCAGCATCAACACGGCGGCGGCCGGTGGCAATGCCAGCCTCATGGCGATCGGTGCCTAGGCTGCCGGGCTGTCAAGAAAATTCGCTGCGGGCATGTTGGGAAAGTGGGAAGAATCGCCCAAAAGCCTTGTGCCATCGATATCCGAGGTTTCCCACACGCGTGGGAAGTCAGGGGAAAATTCCCGGGCTCACCGGGCCGTCATTGTCGGGTCGAGGGCGACGCGGAGCGGCTTCACCCGGGCTTTACTCCGGCTTCACGGTCTCGTTGACGCAGAGCAGGGCGACGGCGCTGGCTTCGGCCTTCCGCGCGACTTCGCAATCGTCGTAGCTCATCGGACCGGCGTAGATCGAGCGGCCGAAGAAGATGACGTTCGATTTCTCCAGGTACCAACCCGGCGCCGTCCAGGCGACATGATATTGGGAGCAGCCACCGGCCAGCCCTGTCAGCAGCAGAAGTGCAAAAGCCTTACGCATCGAAGCTCCAATCCGGTCTGGAGCCGATCATAGCAAGAAGGTATTCGTCCGGTCGAGGAAGTCATGGGTATGAATGACCATCTGGTCGGCTTCCAGGAGGCAGACGGCATAGGCCGGCGGCTCGTGACTGCCGGGGATACGACCCTCGATGACGAAATCCAGGGCGACCTGGTGGCTGGTGGCCCGCAGGGTCGAAATCGGGATGCCGCGCCAGTTGCCGCCCACCGGCCGGTGCAGGTGGCCGAAGAACAGGTGCTGGATATTGCTCCTGCCCTCGATCGCCTTGAGGAAGGGCGCGGGCTCCAGGAGCGAGATGTCGTCCATGCGCTTCAACCGCACCTTGAAGGGCGGGTGGTGCATGAAGATCATGACCGGCTTGTCGCCCAGCCGGTCGAGCGTCCTCTTCAGCCAGGCACCGCGCTTCTCGCAGAAGGTGCCCCAGGGCTTGCCCGGCTCGTTGGTGTCGAGGCAGATCGCCGTGACGCCTTCGCCCATGTCGAAGGCGTATTGCACGAAGCCGTCCGCGTCGAACTTCTGCTCGGGAAAGGCGGTGCGGAAATTGCCGCGGTCGTCGTGGTTGCCGACCAGCAAGTGATAGGGGATCGCCAGCTTGTCGAACTCGCGACGGAGTGCGGCATAGGCCTCGGTCTCGCCCTTGTGCGCGAGATCGCCAGTGACGATGGCGAAAGCTGCGTCGCCGTGATTGCGGTTCACGTCGGCGATGCAGAGCGCCAGCCGGTCGATCGGGTTGAGGCCGTAGAGCAGAGTGCCCGGCGGCACGAAATGCGTGTCGGTGAAGTGAATGAACTTTTGCACTTTGTCATCCTGAGCGAAGCGAAGGATCTTTTGCTTCGCTCAAGATGACAGCTTTGATGCTTACTTGGGAAGAAGCGCCTGCGTATCGGCCGTCATCTTCGCGAGGACATCCGCCGGCTTGCCGCTCTTGTTCACGACGCTTTGCAGGTGATCCTTGATCACGTCGGTGATCTTGAGGCCGTTCTCGCCCGGGAAGGCGTACCAGGCGGTCATGCTCGGCAGCTGGCTGATGGCGACCTGATGGTTCGGGTTGGCGGCATAGAAGTCGCCCAGCATCTTCGGGTCCTTGGCTGGCAACGCATTGGCCGGGAAGTAGCCGGTGCCCTTGACCATGATCGTCGCACCGACCGGGCCGGTGGCGAACTTTATGTATTCCCAGGCCGCCTTCTGCTTGGCCGGATCCTTGGCCAGCATCATGGCGACGTTGCCGCCGGCGGGCAGGCGGCTCGCGGCGCCGGCACCCAGCGGGAAACGTGCCGTGCGCAGCGCAAAGACGCCCTGTGTCTGCTTGGTGACGCCGCCGAGACGCGAGGTCGAATGCGCCCAGATGCCGAGGCGGCCGGCCACGAAGTCCTGCAGCGCGGTCGCCTGGCTGATGTCGCCCATGGTGCCTTCGTTGACCATGGCGGCCAGCGTGGCGATGGCCTTCTGGCCCGGCGGGCCGTCGAAGGCGACCTTCTTCTCGTCGGCCGAGAGCATCGTGCCGCCGTTGGAGAAGACCAGCGTCTGCCACATCCAGTTGCCGGTGATGTCCCAGTCGTAATGCAACCCGCGGATCTTGTTGGCCGGATCGTCGATCTTCTTGGCCAGCGCGAAGATGCCTTCCCAGGTATTGGGGAACTTGTCGGGATCGCCGCCGGCCTTCTTCACCAGGTCGGCGTTGAAATAGATGATCGGCGTCGAGAGCGAGAAGCCCATGCCGTATTGCTTGCCCTTGACCTGTCCGAGGGTCAGCAGCGCGCCGTCGTAACCCTTGCTCGCCCAATCCTTTTCGGCGGCGATGAAGGCGTCGAGCGGCTGGGCGATGTTGCGGTCGGCCAGGATGCGCTGGCGGTTGAGGCCTTGGAAGGTCACGTCCGGCAGCTGGCCGGTGACGGCGTTGCGCAGGACCTGCTGCGTGGCGTCTTCGTATTCCTTCGATGGCTGGATGAACCTGACTTTGATAGTCGGATTGGCGGCCATGAACTGCTTGGCGATCTCTTCCTGCACATCCTTGAAGATGTCGGGAATGGCGTATTGGACGGTGATCTCGGTTTGCGCCATCGCGGGACCCGCGACGAACGCCGCGGCCATCGCCGCGAGTGTCATTAGCTTACGCATTGTTTCTGTCCCTCCTGAGACGTTTCCTCAATCACACGGTTCTGTTGCCGTTTTCTTTCATTAGCCCTTCATGCCGCTGAGCGTAACTCCTTCGATGAAGCGTCGTTGGGCGACGAGGAAGAGCAGAATCAGCGGCGCGGTGATGACCACCGTTCCGGCCATCAGCGGGCCGAAGTCGCTGCCGGCCTCCTGATTGTGGAAGAATAGCGTGCCCAGCGGCGGCGTGGCGAGGTCTCCCGACTGGATGACGATCAGCGGCCAGAAGAAATCGTTCCAGTGGGTGACGATGGAAATGACGCCGAAAGCCAGCATCGCCGGCAAAGCCAGCGGCAGCATGATGCGCCACAGGATCTCGAATTCGCCCAGTCCGTCGATGCGGGCGGCATGCATCAGGTCGTCGGGCACCGACTTGAAAAACTGGCGCATCAGGAAGATGCCGAAGGCCGAGAAGGCGAAGGGCAGGATCAGCGCGGCGTAGCTGTCGAGCAGGCCGACCTCGTAGAGCATGACGTAGCGCGGGATGGCAGGCGCCTGGGCCGGGATCATCAGGCCCACCAGCACCATGGCGAAGAGAATATCTCGGCCGCGGAAGCGCAGCTTGGCCAGGGCATAGGCGCAGGGCAGGGCGACGATGAGCTGCAGGCCGAAGATGCCGGCGGTGACGATGATGCCGTTCAGCAGGTAGCGCAGCAGCGGTACCTTGGTGAATGCCTTGGTGTAATTCTCGACCGCGAACCAGTTATGCGGCAGCAGCGAGATCTTGGTCGAGAAGATCTCGTTGGGTGGCTTGAGCGAAGTCGAGATCATCCAGACGAAAGGCGCGAGCACGATCACGAGGCCCAGCCACAGAACGATGTGGCGCAGCGCGTTGCCGAGAGGAGTGCCGGTGCGATTCATCCGTAATGCGTCCGCTTCTCGCCGACACGAACCTGAAGCAGCGTGAGCGCCAGCACGACGACGAGGAAGACGACGGTGATGGCCGCGCCATAACCGGTGCGGAAGAAATTGAAGGCCTCGGTGTACATCGTATAGAGTAACACTTCGGTGGCCTTGTTCGGCCCTCCCTTGGTCAGGACCTCGACGGTGTCGAAGACCTGGAACGAGCGGATGCCGGAGACGACGGTGACGAAGAGCGTTGTCGGTCCCAGCATTGGCCAGGTGACGCAACGGAAGCGCTCCCAGGACGAGGCGGCGCCGTCGATTTCAGCGGCCTCGTAAAGATCGCCGGGGATCGATTTCAACCCGGCCATGAACAGCACCATATTGAGGCCGACCGACTGCCAGATGCCGATGCCGGCCAGGGTGAAGAGGGCGGTGCGGGGATTCTTCAACCAGTCGCCGCCTTTGACGCCGAACTGTTCGAGCAGAATGTTCACCAGGCCGACGCTGGGATGCAGCATGAACTCCCAGACCACCGCCATGGCGATCAGTGTCGAGGTCACGGGCAGGAAGTAGGCGGCGCGGTAGAAGCTGCGGCCGGTGCCGACGCCCTCGATCAGCAAGGCGAGCCCGAGGCCGAGGAAGACCGAGCCCGGCACAACGACAAAGCAGTAGAGGAAGGTATTGCCGAAGCTTTTCCAGAAGACGCGGTCGCCGAACAGCTGGAGGTAGTTGTCGATGCCGATGAAGCTCATCGAGGCGGCGCCGAGCTGCCAGTCGGTCACCGAGAGCGCGAAGACGGCCAGTGTCGGTCCGGCCAGCAGCACGACGAACAGGGTCACCGCCGGTGAGATCAGCCAGCGCGCGGCGCGGCGCTCGGAGGGCGTGGCGTCGAGGACCAAATCAGCCACGGCGGCGCCTTCCGGCCTCATCGAATTCCAGGACGCGGCCGGGCAGGGGACGCAGCCCGACCGTCTCGCCGCGCTGCGGATTGCGCTCGCTCAGGGCCTCGAGGCGGGCGATCAACGGCAACGGCGCGTTCGCTACCTCGACATGCACGAGGCTTTCCGAGCCCATGTGTTCGACCAGACGGATGCGCCCGGCCATGGCGCCGGGGGCATCCGATGCGACCAGCTCCATGGCTTCGGGCCGCACCGCGTGAAAGCCGCCCTCGACAGGAATGACATTGATCTTGGGGCTGCCGACGAACTCGGCGACCGCCAAAGTCTCAGGATCGTCGTAGAGCTTCTTCGGCGGCGCCACCTGCTCCAGCTTGCCGGCCAGCATGACGGCGACGCGGTCCGACATGGTCATGGCCTCGGCCTGATCGTGGGTCACATAGATCATGGTGCCGCCGATGCGGCGCTGCAGCTCGGTGAGTTCGGAACGCATCTGCACGCGCAGCTTGGCGTCGAGATTGGAGAGCGGTTCGTCGAGCAGGAAGGCCGCCGGATGGCGGACCATGGCGCGGCCCAGTGCCACGCGTTGCTTCTGGCCACCGGAGAGCTGACCCGGCTTACGTGCCAGCAACGGCAGGATGTCGAGCGACCTGGCGGCCTCGGCTACTTCGCGGGCGATGCCTGTACGGGCATCGCGCGTGCCGGGCAGCAGGGCGCCCAGTCCGGGCAGGCGCTGCCAGGCATTCATGCGGCGCATGGCCAGGGGCAGGCCGATATTTTCGGCGACGGTCATATGCGGGTAGAGCGCATAGGACTGGAACACCATGGCAATGTCGCGGTCGCGCGCCGGCAGCGCATCGACACGCCGCGCCCCGATGGTGACTTCGCCGCGATCATGGCGTTCGAGACCGGCCACGATGCGCAGCAGAGTCGACTTGCCGCAGCCCGAGGGCCCCAGCAGCGTCAGGAACTCGCCGTCGGCGATGTCGAGGGAAACGTCACGCAGGACTTCGACCGGACCGAAGCTCTTGGCGATGTTGCGCAGGCGGATGGTAGCCACGGTGAGGCCTTAGCCGGTTTTTGTTACAGCTGCCATCGGCGCGGCTCGAAGACGCTAAACAGGGCGACGGCGGTCATCACCACCCTGTCGCCCGCCCGCAACTCGCCATCGAGCCAGGCATGGCCACTGGAGAGCCGGCGCAGATCGACATGCGCCTCGATCCATTGCCCAACCTTGGCGCCGGCGACGAAGTTGGAGGTGAGGGTCATGGTGGCGCCATGGATGACGCTGTTGGGATTGCCGTGGCGCTTGTCGGTATGGAAGCCGTAGGTCAATTTATGATGGGCGTCGACCCGGGCATAGAACGGCCCGGTATGGGCGATGAAGCCGTCCATATGGGGCATCGGCCCGAAGCCCGCGGGAATCTCGGAAGCGATATCGGGAGTTGCCATTTAGCCGCTTGCATCGGTCCGCCTAATGTCGGACATGCATAATTATATGGGGGAAACGTGGGGCCGTAAGGGCGGCCGCCCGGGGGAAATTGGCTGTGATGGGTTTGCCTGAAAAGCAGGGGCTTTACGATCCGCGCAACGAACACGATTCGTGTGGCGTCGGCTTCGTGGCCAACATCAAGGGCGCCAAGTCCCACGATATCGTCACGCAGGGCCTGCGAATCCTGGTCAACCTCGATCATCGCGGCGCCGTCGGCGCCGATCCGCTGGTCGGCGACGGCGCCGGTTGCATGATCCAGACGCCGGACAAGCTGTTGCGCGACTGGGCGGCCAAGGCCGGCCTCGCCCTGCCGCAGCCCGGCCACTACGCCGTCGCCATGTGCTTCCTGCCGCAGGAAGAAAAGGCGCGCGCCTTTGCCGTCAAGCGGCTGGAACATTTCATCAAGGTCGAGGGTCAGAAGCTGGTCGGCTGGCGCGACGTGCCGATCGACACGACCGGTCTCGGCGCCGCCGTCATCGAGCGCATGCCTGTGCTCAAGATGGCCATCGTCGGCCGTGGTCCAAAGATCTCCGACCAGGACGCCTTCGAGCGCAAGATCCTGGCCATCCGCAAGCAGACGCAGAACCCGCTGGTCGACCTTGAGAAGAAGCACAAGCTGCCCGGCCTGTCGCAGCTCTACATGCCGTCCTTCTCGACGCGCACCGTGGTCTACAAGGGCCTGCTGCTGGCGCCGCAGGTCGAGAGCTTCTACGCCGACCTGCGCAACCCGCTGACAGAGTCGGCGCTCTGCCTCGTCCATCAGCGCTTCTCGACCAATACCTTCCCATCGTGGAAGCTGGCGCATCCCTATCGCTTCATCGCCCATAACGGCGAGATCAACACCGTGCGCGGCAACGTCAACTGGATGTATGCCCGTCGCCGCACGATGGAATCCGACCTGATCGGCGCCGACCTCGACAAGATGTGGCCGATCATTCCGCACGGCCAGTCGGACACCGCCTGCCTCGACAACGCGCTCGAACTGCTGCTGGCCGGCGGCTATTCGCTGTCGCATGCCATGATGATGCTGATCCCGGAAGCCTGGGCCGGCAATCCGCTGATGGATGCCAAGCGCAAGGCCTTCTACGAGTATCACGCGGCCCTCATGGAGCCGTGGGACGGCCCGGCCTCGATCGCGTTCACCGACGGTCGCCAGATCGGCGCCACGCTCGACCGCAACGGCCTGCGTCCGGCGCGCTTCATCGTCACCGACGACGATCTCGTTGTCATGGCCTCGGAATCCGGCGTGCTGCCGATCCCCGACGAGAAGATCGTGCGCAAGTGGCGCCTGCAGCCCGGCAAGATGCTGCTGATCGATCTCGAGCAGGGCCGCATCGTCGAGGACGAGGAACTCAAGCGCTCGCTGGCCGAAGCCAAGCCCTACGAGGAATGGCTGAAGGAGACGCAGCACAAGCTGGAAGAGCTTTCCGAGCTGCCCGATGCGCCATTGCCGGCACCGTTGAACGATCCGACGACGCTGCTCGATCGCCAGCAGGCCTTCGGTTACACGCAGGAAGACATACAGTTCTTCCTCGAGCCGATGAGCATCGAGCCCGACGATCCGATCGGCTCGATGGGCGCCGACACGCCCATCGCCGTACTCTCGCAGAAGTCCAAGCTGCTCTACAACTACTTCAAGCAGAACTTCGCTCAGGTCACCAACCCGCCGATCGACCCGATCCGTGAGGAGCTGGTGATGTCGCTGGTGTCGATGATCGGCCCGCGCCCCAACCTGCTGGGCCGCCAGGCCGGTACGCACAAGCGCCTGGAAGTGGCGCAGCCGGTGCTGACCAATGCCGAGCTGGAAAAGATCCGCTCGATCGAGGATCTGCTCGACGGGTCCTTCCGCACAGCCACCATCGACACGACCTGGCCGGCCTCGGAAGGTGCTGCCGGGCTGGAGAAGGCTCTGGACCGCATCTGTTCGGAAGCTACCGACTGCGTGCTGGCCGACCGCAACATTCTCGTGCTCTCCGACCGCGCGGTGTCGGCCGATCGCGTGCCGATCCCGGCGCTGCTGGCGACTGCGGCCGTGCATCACTACCTGATCCGCCGCGGCCTGCGCACGCAGACCGGCCTCGTTGTCGAGACGGGCGAGGCGCGCGAGATTCATCATTTCTGCTGCCTCGCCGGCTATGGTGCCGAAGCGATCAATCCCTATCTCGCCTTCGAGACGCTGGAGCAGCTGCGGGTGCTGAACGGCCTGCCGCTCAAGCCCTACGACGTGCAGAAGAACTACATCAAGGCGGTCGGCAAGGGGCTGCTCAAGGTCATGTCCAAGATGGGCATCTCGACCTACCAGTCCTATTGCGGCGCGCAGATCTTCGACGCCGTCGGCCTGCATTCGGGTTTCATCGAGAAGTATTTCACCGGTACCGCCACGACCATCGAGGGAGCCGGCTGGGCGGAGATCGCCGAGGAGACGGTGCGCCGTCATCGCGACGCCTATGGCGACAATCCGATCTATCGCACCATGCTCGATGCGGGCGGCGACTATGCCTTCCGCCTGCGTGGCGAGGATCATGCCTGGACGCCGGAAAGCGTATCGAAGCTGCAGCACGCCGTGCGCGGCAATTCGTCGGACGATTACAAGGCTTTTGCCCGCACCATCAACGAGCAGAACGAGCGTCTGCTGACCATTCGTGGGTTGCTCGAGATCAAGTGGGCCGACAAGCCCGTGGCCATCGAAGATGTCGAGCCGGCCGCCAGCATCGTCAAGCGCTTCGCCACAGGTGCCATGAGCTTCGGCTCGATCAGCCGCGAGGCGCATACGACGCTTGCCATCGCCATGAACCGCATCGGCGGCAAGTCGAACACCGGCGAGGGCGGCGAGGAGCCGGATCGCTTTGTGCGCATGGCCAACGGCGATTCCATGCGCTCGGCCATCAAGCAGGTCGCGTCGGGGCGCTTCGGCGTCACCGCCGAGTATCTCGTCAATGCCGACGACATCCAGATCAAGATGGCGCAGGGCGCCAAGCCGGGCGAGGGCGGCCAGCTGCCCGGTCACAAGGTCGACGCCAATATCGCGCGCGTGCGCCAGTCGACGCCCGGCGTCGGCCTGATCTCGCCGCCGCCGCATCACGACATCTATTCGATCGAGGACTTGGCACAGCTCATCCACGACCTCAAGAACGCCAACCCGGCCGCGCGCGTGTCGGTGAAGCTGGTCTCCGAGGTCGGTGTCGGCACGGTCGCGGCCGGCGTTTCCAAGGCGCGCGCCGACCATGTGACGATCTCGGGCTTCGAGGGGGGCACCGGCGCCTCGCCGCTGACGTCGCTGACGCATGCCGGCTCGCCCTGGGAAATCGGCCTCGCCGAGACGCAGCAGACGCTGGTGCTGAATGGTTTGCGCGGCCGCATCGCCGTGCAGGTGGACGGTGGCTTGCGCACGGGTCGCGACGTCGCCATCGGTGCGCTGCTGGGCGCCGACGAATTCGGCTTTGCTACCGCGCCGCTGATCGCTGCCGGCTGCATCATGATGCGCAAGTGCCATCTCAATACCTGCCCGGTCGGCGTGGCGACGCAGGACCCGGTGCTGCGCAAGCGCTTCACCGGCCAACCCGAGCACATCATCAATTACTTCTTCTTCGTGGCGGAAGAGTTGCGCGAGATCATGGCGCGGCTGGGCTTCCGCACGATGAACGAGATGATCGGGCGGGTCGACAAGCTCGACATGCGGAAGGCGCTGGACCACTGGAAGGCGGGCGGCGTCGATCTCACCAGGCTGCTGCACCAGATGCCATCCCGGCCGGGCGTCGCCGTGTGGAACAGCGAGCGCCAGAATCATGGCCTCGAGCATGCGCTGGATCACACGCTGATCAAGGATTCGAAGATCGCTCTCGATGAGGGCAAGCCGGTGCGTATCGATCTCGAGGTCGGCAACGTCAACCGCACCGTCGGCGCCATGCTGTCGGGCGAGATCGCCAAGCGCTATGGCCATGCTGGCCTGCCGGACGATACGATCTCGATCAAGCTGGGCGGCACCGCCGGCCAGAGCTTCGGCGCCTTCCTGGCGCGCGGCGTGTCGCTCGAACTGGCGGGCGACGCCAATGATTATGTCGGCAAAGGCCTCTCGGGCGGCCGCGTGGTCGTGCGCCAGCCGAAGAACTGCAAGCGCGACCCGGCGCAGAACATTATTGTCGGCAACACCGTGCTCTACGGTGCGATCTCCGGCGAAGCCTATTTCGAGGGCGTGGCCGGCGAACGCTTCGCCGTGCGCAACTCCGGCGCGGTCTGCGTCGTCGAAGGCACCGGCGATCATGGTTGCGAGTACATGACGGGCGGCGTCGTCGTCGTGCTGGGCGAGACGGGGCGCAATTTTGCCGCCGGCATGTCGGGCGGCATTGCCTATGTCTACGATCCCAAGGCGCGCTTCGGCCCCCTCTGCAACATGGCGATGGTCGAGCTCGAGAAGGTCGGTCCGGCTGGCGACGGACAAGCCGAGGATACGGGACGGCCGCGCCAGCGCTCGGTCAGCGTCGGCGACAGCGGCATGGGCGACGTGCTGGGCTTCGATGCCGAGCGTCTGCGCATCCTGGTCGAGCGCCACCAACTGCATACCGGCAGCGCCAAGGCACGCGCGCTGCTGGAGGACTGGGACAATTCCTTGAAGAGTTTCGTGAAGATCATGCCGAAAGACTACAAGCGCGCGCTGCTGCAGGCGCGCGACTCCACAAGTACGGCAAAAGTCGCGGCGGAGTAGGGCATATGGGTCTCCCCACCGGCTTCCTCGAAATCGAGCGTAAGGAACGGCCCTACGAGAAGGTCGAGGCGCGTCTCAAGACCTGGCGCGAATTTGTGCTGCCGCTGCCGCCGGCCGAGGTGTCGAAGCAGGGCGCGCGCTGCATGGATTGCGGCATTCCGTTCTGCCACAACGGCTGCCCGGTCAATAACCTGATCCCCGACTGGAACGAGCTGGTGCGCCGTGGCCGCTGGCAGGCCGCACTCGACGTGCTGCACTCGACCAACAATTTTCCCGAGTTCACCGGCCGCATCTGCCCCGCGCCCTGCGAGGCCTCGTGCACGCTGAATATCGATGACAATGCGGTGACCATCAAGTCGATCGAATGCTCGATCGTCGATCGCGGCTGGGAAGAAGGCTGGATCGTGCCGCAGGCACCGGCGAAGAAGACCGGCAAGCGCGTCGCCGTCGTCGGCTCCGGCCCGGCTGGCATGGCCTGCGCCCAGCAGCTGGCGCGCGCCGGCCATTCGGTCACGCTGTTCGAGAAGGCCGATCGCGTCGGCGGCCTGCTGCGCTACGGCATTCCCGACTTCAAGATGGAGAAGCGCCTGATCGACCGGCGCATGCGCCAGATGGAAGGTGAGGGCGTCGAGTTCCGCACCGGCGTCGAGGTCGGCATGACGATCTCGGTCAAGTCGCTGCTCGAAGGCTACGACGCCGTGGCGCTCACGGGTGGCGCCGAGCTGCCGCGCGATCTGCCGGTGCCGGGCCGCGAGCTGGGCGGCATCCACTTCGCCATGGATTTCCTGACGCAGCAGAACAAGCGCGTCGCCGGTGACGACGAGAGCCGCGCCGCACCCCGGGGCACGCTGAGCGCCAAGGGCAAGCATGTCATCGTGATCGGCGGTGGCGATACAGGCTCGGACTGCGTCGGCACGTCCAACCGCCAGGGTGCCGCTTCGGTGACGCAGCTCGAAGTCATGCCGCAACCGCCGGAGAAGGAAAACAAGGCGCTGGTCTGGCCGGATTGGCCCCTCAAGATGCGCACCTCCTCGTCCCACGAAGAAGGTGCTGCGCGCGATTTCGCCGTGCTGACCAAACGCGCCATCGGCTCGAATGGCGACAGAGATGGGAAGATCGAGGCCCTGGAATGTGTCCGCGTCGTCTTCGACAAGGGCCAGATGAAGGAAGTCGAGGGCAGCGCCTTCCAGCTCAAGGCCGATCTGGTGCTGCTGGCCATGGGTTTCCTCGGCCCCCACAAGCCCGGCATGGTCGAGCAGTCGGGCGTGGCGCTCGATCCGCGCGGCAATATCGAGGCGACTGTCGTCGACTATAAGACCTCGGTACCCAAGCTCTTTGCCGCAGGCGACATGCGCCGCGGTCAGTCGCTGGTCGTCTGGGCGATCCGCGAGGGCCGGCAATGTGCCCGGGCCATCGACCAAACGCTGATGGGCAGCACGACGCTGCCGCGCTAAGGTCATCTGGAGCGCGCCACTCCAGTGGCGCCTCTTTCTCCCTGATTCATGGGCGCCACTGGAGTGGCGCGCTCCATAAGAAAGCAGGGAACCGATGGCCCTCAAGAAGAAGCAGCAGCATGTGCCCGAGCCGGTCAAGAAAGCCGTCTTCGACCCTAACAAGAACAGCAAGAAAATCCTGGCCTATGTCGAGACCTGCGAAGACGCCGACAAGCTGCGCTCGCTGATCGCCAATGCCCGCAAACTGGGCAATACCGAGGTCGCCGAAGCGGCTTTCCGCCGGGTGGTCGGGCTGGTGCCCGGCATCGAGCCCGGCACGGTCGAGCACGATTTCTGGCGGTCGGTGAATGCCTTCGAACAGGCGCTGACGGAGCTGAAGGGCAAGACAACGAAGCTGTCGCGCACGCGGCTCAAGGTCGGCAAGGTCGGCCTCCTGCAGACGTTGCGCGACTGGGCGCTGAACGGTCACGAGACCGACGGCTTCAAGATGATGCTCGACCGCGGCATGCCGGAATTCACCGGCGAGGCCACTGCACTGCGCTATCCCGCCAGCTTCGAGCAACCGACGCTCGATGCGGCGCGGGCGCGGTTGACCGGCGCCGGCGTCGACTTGAATTCGCTGCCGCACTGACGTTCTATCGCTCTGTATGCATCTTCTTCTCATACAGGGTGCCAATATGGAATGGCTGGGCCGGCGCCAGCCTGAGTTCTATGGCACGACATCGGCTGCGGAACTCGATGCAATCCTGTTGAAGCGGGCAGGCGAGTTGAAGGTCGAGCTCGACATTTTCTACACCAATGTCGAGGGCGAGGCGGTCAAGGCGATCTACGCCGCCCAGCGCGCCGGGCTCGATGGGCTGCTGTTCAATCCGGCGGGCTTTCTCCACGAGGGCCATGCTCTGCGCGACTGTCTCAAGGCCATCGAGGCGCCGGCCATCGAGATTCACATGACCAATATCGAGAAGCGCGGCCGCCGCTCGATTACGGCGGAATCCGCGGTCGGCGTGATCGCTGGCCTCGGCGTGAATTCCTATCTGCTAGCGCTGGACGCCATGGTCGATCGTCTGAGGAAAACCACGTCATGATCGAGATTACACCTCTGCGCCCGGAAGACCGGGCGGCCTGGCAGGCGCTGGGCGTCGGCTACAACACCTTCTACGAGCGCACCCAGCCCAACGAGATCTACGAGCGCGTCTGGCGCCGCTTGATGACGGGCGAGACCTTGCATGGCCTCGCCGCACGGCTCGACGGCCGGTTGATCGGCATCACGCACTACTATTTCCACACCAGCGTCTGGACGGCCGATGTCTGCTACCTGGCCGACCTCTTCGTCGACGACACCGTGCGCGGCAAGGGCGCGGCGCGAGCCTTGATCGAGGCCGTCGCGGTCGAAGCAAAGAAGCGTGGTTCGGCGCGGCTCTACTGGCAGACCCGGGAGAGCAACATCCGAGCCTGCGCGCTCTACGACAAGGTGGCGAAGTTCGACGGCTTCATCCGCTACGACTATCCGATGTAAGGCGCCGCATGCCGGATTACAGCTACACCACGCTCTACAAGGTCTGGGCCGCCGTCGAAGGCGAAGCGCCCGTGCTGCGTGAGGCCTTCGGCTATCAGTACAAGCCATATCTCGTGTCGCAGTGGGAAGAGGGACCGGAGGGCGCATGGCGCCGACCGGAATGGCTCATTCCGCTGGAGCCCTTTGGCTGCGAAGCCCTGAAGGACGATCCCGAGGGCGCGGACTTTCGTGTCACCACACCCATTCCGCGCGGGTTGTGGTCGGGACCGCCGTCGCCGGAACTGGTGAAACGCTACGGCGTGATGGTCCGTCCACCGGGACGTTTGTGGCAGGGCTGACCGCTGCGACGCCCTTGAAAGGACGCCCGCCGTGTCAGTCCGGCATGACGCCAAAGCGCCGCTGCCAAAATTCCCGGCTGCGCCGCTCGCCGACGTCGCAGCCCAGCTCATAGTCCGGCTGCACGAAGCTCGTGTAGTCGGCGGCCTCGCGGCTGGCGCGGGCGCGGCCGCTCTGCGCCAGTTGTACGCCATCGCGGATGACGAGGCCGAGGTCGGTCGGATCGAAGTCGTGACCCATCTGCGGGCGGGGGCCGATGTCGGCCACTTCCTGCAGCAGCTTCTTGCGCACGGCGCGGGGAAAATCCTCGAAGCTGTTTGCCACCTCGACGAAGGAGCGCGGTCCACCAACGACGCAGTGCAGGTAATAGCGGTCGAGATCGTCCTCGGCGGGAAAGCCGAAGGGATTGGGTCGGCCGTTCATGATCGGCAATCCGTTGATGACGATGCGCTCCTTCAGCGCCTCGTGGCGGATCAGCGTGACGAGGCCACCGTCATTGTTCGAGCCGTCGCCGGAGATATCGAGCACCTTGCGCTCGGCCTCGTAGGGACTGCGGCCGAACAGCGGGATGGCGTAGCGGATGGCGCCGCTGATCGAGGTGCGGCGCGCGATCGAGATCGGCGCGGCGGCGAGGCGGTCGGCGAAGGCCGCGATTGCCGCTTCGCTGTCGAGCAGCGTCCAGTCGAGGATCAGCTTCTGCAGATAGCTGTCGGACCATTCGTAATAGACGACGGCGATGCGGCCATGGTTGCCGCCCAGAATGGCACGGCGGATCTCGGGATTGCGGAAGGCCTGGACATAGCCTTCGCGCTGCAGCTTGGCCTCGTCGGGGTCGATGCTGCCGGAAATGTCGATGGCCATGGCCAATGCGAGGTCGACTTCCGGCCTGCCCTGCGCCCCCGCGTTCGGACCGAGGGCCGGCAAGGCGACGAGGAGCAGGGCGAGCAGACGGACCAGCGCACGCATGGCGATCTCCGCAGAGGTTCAGGACCCACGCAGCAAGAAGCATACCGCCCGCCGGAAGCCCCTGTCAGCCGCGCACTGGACGAGGCCCGACTGGGGCCGCTAGCTTCTGTGGAAAGAAAGAACGCCAAGAATGAAATTGGGAGAACGCGATGGATCTGGCTCTCAGCCCCGAAGATGAGGCGTTCCGCGCCGAAGTGCGCCATTTCCTCGACGAGCAGCTGACCGAGGATCTGCGCGAGGCCGGCAACAAGACCGCGGGCGTCTTCGCCGAGATGGATGCGGGCCTGCGCTGGCACAGGATCCTGGCGAAGAAGGGCTGGTCGGCGCCAGGCTGGCCCCGGGAATACGGCGGCACCGGCTGGACGGCGACGCAGCGCTATATCTTCTCGCGCGAGAGCACGGCAGTCGATGCGCCGCGCATCTTCTCCATGGGCCTGCGCATGGTGGGCCCCGTGATCATGAAATACGGCACGCCGGAGCAGAAGACCAAGTACCTGCCGCGCATCGTCGCCGGCGACATCGTCTTCTGCCAGGGATACTCCGAGCCCGGTTCCGGCTCCGACCTCGCCAGCCTCAAGACCCGCGCCGTGCGCGATGGCGACGACTATGTGATCAATGGCACCAAGATCTGGACGACCGGCGCGCATGTCGCCGATCACATGTTCTGCCTCGTGCGGACATCGGCGGAGGGCAAGCCGCAGGACGGCATCTCCTTCGTGCTGCTCGATTCGATGAAGACGCCGGGCCTCGAGGTGAAGCGGATCATCACGCTGGCGGGCGATCACGAGGTCAACCAGGTCTTCTTCGATAACGTGCGAACGCCCATCGCCAATCGCATCGGCCCGGAGAACGAGGGCTGGACGGTGGCCAAGTACCTGCTCGAGTTCGAGCGTGGCGGCGATGCCTATACGCCCAACCTCTACGCCCGCATCGACGATGTGCGGCGCATCGCCAAGGCGGAGTGCGCCGACGGCAGCGGCCGGTTGATCGACGAACCGTATTTCGCCGAGCGCCTGGCCGAGGCCGAGATCTCGATCCAGGCGCTGGAGATGATCGAGCTGCAGGTGCTGTCCGACCTCAGCAAGGGCAAGAATCCCGGCGCCGTCTCTTCCTCGATGAAGATCCGGGGCAGCGAGACGCTGCAGTCGCTCGATCATCTCGGCGTCGAGGCGCTGGCTTACTACGCCGCGCCCTTCGAACCCGAGGCCCGCATGCTGGGCCATAATGAGCCGACGGTGACGCCGGATTACGGCATCACCGCCATGCCGCTTTACCTCAACAACCGCGCCTCGACGATCTACGCCGGGTCCAATGAGATCCAGCGCAACATCATCGCCAAAGCGGTCCTGCGCCTCTAAATCGGGAACGCTCCAACCTCCGGAGCGTTACCCTACGATGGACCGAATAGCCATGCCGATGACGATAATGGGCTATGTGGTCCGCTTTTCCGGCAAGCACCAGATTGGCCTCGCGATCCTGTCGGCGGCGGTCTTCGGTATCAGCGCCGTCCCTCTCGAAATCCAGCGCCGCATCGTCAACGATGCCGTCAAGAATGGCGCCACACAGGTCATCTTGTGGCTGGCCATCGCCTATGCCGGCGTGGCGGTCGTCGAGCAGGTGCTCAAGCTCATTCTCAACATCTATCGCGGCTGGGTGGCCGAGGATGCGGTGCGGAGCCTGCGCAAGACGGTGCAGAGCCTGCGGCCCGAGGCGTTGCCCAAGGATCCTACGGAAAGCGATTCCGGCGTTCATATCTCGATGATGCTGAGCGAGGCGGAGCCGATCGGCGGCTTCGTCGGCACCAGCGTGTCCGAGCCGCTGCTGCAGGGCGGCATCCTGGTAAGCGTCATCGGCTATATGATCTGGCTGGAGCCGTGGATGGCGGTCTTGAGTGCGGCCTTTCTCGTGCCCCAGATGCTGTTCGTGCCGGCGATGCAGCGCGCGATCAACCGCCGGGCCGAGAAGCGTATCAAGACCCTGCGCGAGGTCTCGACCGGCATGGTGGGCGAGACCACGGCAGCGACGGAGGGCCGGCGCATCCAGCGCGTCTTCGCGCTCAACATGGGCATCTACAAGATCAAGTATTCGATGAATCTTGCCATGAACCTTACGTATTACCTCTGCGTCGCCGCCGCCTTGGGTGTCGGCGGGCTCTTCGCCGTTTCCGGCCGCATCGAGGTCGGCACGGTGGTGGCGGTGGTTGCCGGGCTCGGCAAGCTGAAAGATCCCTGGGGCGACTTCGTCGCCTGGGCGCGCGATCTTTCGGTCGTCAGCGTCAAATACCGCCTGTTCCGCCGGGCTGCGGAGCAGACGCAGACGGCGTAAGAGGTCTTGTAAGTACCTTACTTAAACGACATTTATGGCCCCATGACCGACCCCTATTCAGTTCTGGGCGTAGCCAAGACGGCGTCGGCGGATGACATCCGCAAGGCGTACCGCAAGCTCGCCAAGAAGCACCATCCCGACCTCAATCCCGGCGACAAGAAAGCCGAGGCCAGGTTCAAGGAGATCACGCAGGCCAACGAGCTGCTGTCCGACACGGACAAGCGCCGCCGCTTCGACGCCGGCGAGATCGACGCCGAGGGGCAGGCCCAGGCGCCGCGCGGCTTCTATCGCGACCAGGCGGCCGGACCCGGCGGACGCAAATACGACCGTGGCGGCGGCGAGGAGGCCTTCGTCGATATGGGCGGCATCTTCGGCGAGATGTTCGGCGAGCGCCGCGGCTTTGGCGGTGGTGGCTTTGGCGGTGGCCCGCCGCCGCCGCTCACCTTCACGCTGCGGATTCCCTTCCTGATCGCGGCCCGCGGCGGCAAGCAACGTGTGACGCTGCCCGACGGCAAGACGCTCGACATCGCCATTCCCGAGGGCGCGCGCGACCGTCAGACCATCCGACTCAAGGGTCAGGGCATGCCCGGCACCCGGGGCAAGCCGGCGGGTGATGCCTATGTCGAGCTGCACGTCGATGCCCACGCTTTCTATGAGGCGCGCGACAACGACATCCATGTCGAGTTGCCGGTGACGGTCACCGAGGCGGCACTGGGCGGCAAGGTCAAGGTGCCGACGGTCGGCGGGCCGGTGATGCTGAACGTGCCGGCGGGCTCCAATAGCGGCACGTCTCTCAGGCTCAAGGGCCGTGGATTGCTCGACGCCAAGTCCGGTACACGCGGCGACCAATACATCAAGCTCAAGGTCGTCCTGCCGGCCGAGCCCGACGACAAGCTGAAAGCGTTCCTGGAAACGTGGGAGGAGGGTCGTGCCTACGACCCGCGCCGCGAGATGGAGCAGTTCACATGACGTCCTTGAAAGAGCTGCTGCGCCTGCATGGCCGGCTTACCGAAGTCCATATCGAGCGCTGGGTGGCGCGCGGGCTGCTGCGCCCGGAGCGCGAGGCGGATGCCTTGAGCTTCGAACAGGTCGATGTCGCCCGCACTGCGCTTCTGGACGAACTCACGGCCGATATCGGCTTCGACGAGGACACCGCCGAAACAGTGGTCGAGCTGCTCGACCAGGTTCATGCCCTGCGCCGCCAGCTCAAGCTGCTGGGCGACGCGATCGCCCAGCAACCGCCGTCCTCGCGTGACGCGATCGCCGGAACGCTGAAGAAGCTGGGCGAGACCTAGCCGGTTCGGGGTCTATTCGGGGGCCTATTCGGGCTGAACGCCGGCGCGCTTCACGGCCTCGCCCCAGGCGGCGCAGCCGGTCTTCATGATCTCGGTCAGTTCTGCCGGCGTGGTGCCGGTGGCGAAGAGGCCCATGTCGAGCAGCTTCTCCTTGCCCTCGGGCGTCTGCACCAGCTTGCGGATTTCCTCACTCATGCGCTCGACAATTTCCTTGAGCGTTCCGGCCGGCGCCAGGATGGCGTTCCAGCCTGTCAGGTTGATGTTGTAGCCGGCCTGCTCGAAGGTCGGCACGTCGGGCAGGCGCGGCCAGCGCACGTTCGAGGTGACCGCGAGCGGCCGCAACTTGCCGCCGAAAATCGCCGGGCCGCCGGCGGCCAAATCCTGGATGGTCATCGGGACGTGCCCGGCCAGAGTGTCCTGGATGGCCGGCGCCGCGCCCTTGTAGGGCACATGGGTCATGTCGAGCTTCTCGGCCTGATTCAGCATCTCGCCCCAGATATGCGAAGACGACCCGGTACCGAAGGAGGCAAAGCTCACCTTGCCCTTGCGCTCGTTGGCCCAGGCGACGAATTCCTTGACCGACTTCGGACCGAGATCGGGCGGCACCACCATGGCAAGCGGCGCCAGGCCGTGCTGCGTCACCGGCACGAAGTCCTTGAAGCCGTCATAGGGCAGCTTCTTGTAGACATAGGGGTTGATGCACATCATCGAGGAATTGACGTAGAGGAACGTGTAGCCGTCGGGCGCGGCATTCTTCACGATCTCGGCGCCGACCATGCCCTGTGCGCCGGGCTTGTTCTCGACGATGACCTGCTGGCCCAGAACGCCCGTCAGCTTGTCGGCGAAATAGCGCGATACGACGTCGGTCTGGCCGGCTGGCGGATAAGGTGCCACGAGCCTGATGGTCTTGTTCGGCCAAGCCTGCGCCAAGGCTTCGGCGGACAGCAGCGACAAGGCAGCGGCCAGCGCCGCGACGATGGATTTGTTCATTATTTCCTCCCGGCCGCAATCTAGCCGAGAGATCGGCCGCGAGTCATCAGTCGCCGCGAGCCATTTGCCGCCACAGCATCGACAGCACGAACATGGCCTGCGGATTGCCGATCATGTCGAGATGATTGAAGCCCGGCTGCACCGAGACCGAGATCTTCTTGTTGATCGGTGCGAGTGTCGGCACGTACTTGTCGGCGTAGAACAGCTCGTCCTTCGAGCCGATCACGATCACCGTCGGTTCCTCGATGCGGGCGAGCTGCTTGCGCCAGTCGAGGCCGAGATGCAGTCCGACCAGCAGTCGGTAGGAATAGACCGGCGTGCGCGTCTGGTCGGGCTTGGCGTCGGTGGCGAAGCGCACCACCGGAAGACCCTGGAACAGCGGCAGGCCGAGATTGTCGAGAATGCCGAGCGCCACGATGCGTGGCAGGGCGACACTGGTCCAGCCGCCGGTGCCCGGCCGCGACAGGCCGGAGTCCTCGGCGATATAGGGAGAAATTGCGAGGTAGGCGTCGAACATGCCGTGGTTTCGTCCACTGGCGGTGCGCAGCGTGAAGCCGCCGCCCGAGGAGAAGCCGATCAGCGTGCGATGGATTTGCGTGTCGGTGAGGCCGGTCGCTTTCACGAAGTCGACGAGGTCGTCGTCGAGCTGGGTCTTGTAGGCGGTATCGCCGTTCACCGTGCCGCTGCCGCCATGGCCGCGCAGCGCGATGGCATAGACGGTGGCGCCGGCGGCCTGAAGGGCCTGCGCCAGCTTGTGCATCTCCAGGCCCGAGCCGGTGGAGCCATGCACCAGCACCACGGCCTTGTCCTTGCGGCCGGGATAGAAGCGGTAGCTGAGCGGCGCCCCGTCGCGTGCGGTGAGGCGCTGCGGCGCCGGAATCTCGGCGAAGTTCCACTTGTCCAAGCCGGGAACGACATTGCCGGCGGCGAGAGCCGGCACGGGCTTGGGCGCATCGAAAGCGATCACGGCTCCGAAGGCGCCGACAGCCAGCACGATCAGAGTGCCAAGGGCAATCAGGAAACGGCGCAGCCACTTGTTCATCGGTTGAGGGCCTTCCAGATTTTTGCCGCTGTGATCGGCATGTCGATGTGGCGTACGCCCAGCGGGCGCAGCGCATCCATCACCGCATTGCCGAGTGCGGCCGGCGCGCCGTTGGTCGGGAGCTCGCCGATGCCCTTCATGCCCAGGAAGTTGTTGGGCGATTCAGTCGTGATGCTCTCGACACCGAGATGCGGCACGTCGTCGGCCCGCGGGAGGGCGTAATCCATCAGGGTACCGGTCAGCAACTGGCCGGTCTCCTCGTCATAGACGGCCTGTTCCATCATCGCATTGCCGAGACCATGGACCATGCCGCCGTGCATCTGGCCGGCGATCAGCAGCGGATTGACCACGATGCCGGCGTCGAAGGCTGCCAGGAAGCGGTCGACGCGCGCCGTGCCGGTCTCGGGATCGACCTCGACTTCGCAAACCATGACACCGGTCGGGAAGGAATCGATGCGGTCGGCAAAGATGGCATCGCCCTCGAAAGGCTTGTGACTCGCCAGTTCGAGCAGGCCGACGCGGCGGTCGGTGCCGACCACCTCGAAGGCGCCGTCACGATACTGGATGTCGGCCGCTGAGGTCTCGAGTTTCTCGGCGGCAAGATCGCGCCCGCGCTGGATCACGACATCGGCGGCGCGGCGCAGTGTCGTGCCGCTGATGATGGTCGAGGACGAACCGCCGGTGCCGCCGCCATGCGGGATGGTGCGGGTATCGCCCTGACGGACCTCGATGCGATCGACGGGAATGCCGAGTGCTGCGGAGAGGACCTGGCCGAAGATCGTTTCGTGGCCCTGACCTTGGCTCTGCGTGCCGATGTGGGCGATCAGCTTGTCGGGCGTCACCTGGACCACGGCGTGCTCATCGGCGATGCCGCCGGTGCCGTGGAGATGGCAGGACAGGCCGATGCCACGTCGGAAGCCGCTTTTCTCGCTTATCACGCGACGGGCGGCGAAGCCCGCTTCATCGGCGGCCTGCAACGCCATTTCGAAGAGGCGCGGGCAGTCGGCGGCATCGTAGGTGTAACCGCTCGCCGCGGCATAGGGCATGTCCGTGGGCAGCAACAGGTTGAGGCGGCGCAGGTCGGCTGGCGTGCGGCCGGTTTCATGGGCTGCGATATCGACCAGCCGCTCCAGCAGATAGAGCGCCTCGGGCTTGCCGGCGCCGCGGATCGCATCGACGGGCACTGTATTGGTGAAGGCGCAGTCGAAATCGACGCGGATCGCCGGGATGCGATAGAGGCCGGAAATCACCTTGGCGAGACCGGTCGTGGGAATGCTGGGCGCGAACATCGAGACATAGGCGCCGTAATTGGCCTGTGCCTTGACGCGCAGACCGATGAACTTGCCGCCAGCATCGAGCGCCAGCTCGGCCGAGGCGACGAGATCGCGGGCGTGACTATCCGACAATGCGAGTTCGCCGCGCTCGCAGGTCCAGCGCAACCCGCGCCCAAGCTTGCGCGTCGCCCAGGCGATCAGCGTCGATTCGGCATAGATCGGATACTTCGGCCCGAAACCGCCGCCCACGTCCTGCGTGACGAGGCGCAGCTTGTCCTTGGGCACGTTGAGGACGCGCTCGCACATCAGCCGATGCGGAATCTGCACGCCCTGCGAGGAGAAGGTGACCGTAACGACATCGTCGGCCGCGTCATAGGCCGACCACGACGCGCGGGTTTCCATGTAATGGACGATCTGGCGCGGCGAGCGGATCGCCAGCGTCGAGACATGGGCCGCCCTGGCGAAGGCCGCGTCGGTCGCAGCGGCATCGCCTCTTTCCCAGCGGCACATCAGGTTGCCGGGCACCTCGTCGTGGACCAGCGGTGCGCCCGGCGCCAGCGCCTGTTCGACGGTGACGACGGCAGGCAACACATCGTAGTCGATGACGAGCGCCTCGGCGGCGTCGCGCGCTTGGTCGAGCGTGTTCGCCACGACCATGGCCACGATATCGCCGACATGGCGCACCTTGCCCACCGGCATCGGCAGATGCGGCGGTTCGCGGTGGCGGTTGCCGGCGGCGTCCTTGATCTCGCTGATGGCGGGCAGGTGCCCGAGCTTGTCGGCTGCCGTGTCCTGGGCGGTGTAGATCGCGATCACGCCGGGTAGCGCGAGGGCTTCCGTCTTGTCGATGTCGCCAATCCGGGCATGGGCATGCGGCGAGCGCAGGAACAGCACGGCCGCCGCTTCGGCGGGTGCGGTGTTGTCGGTATAGCGACCGCGGCCGGTGAGGAACCGCTGGTCCTCGCGCCGCGTGATCGACTGGCCGAGCCTGAGAGGAGCGTTCATGTGGCGCTAGGCAGCCATCACGTCGCCGATCACCTTGAGCGTGGTATCGATGTCGGCGCGATTGACGTCGAGATGGGTGACAGCGCGGATGCGCGTGGCGGTGCTGGCGCCGATGCCGACACCGCGCTCCTTGCAGGCCTCGACCAGTTTGGCCGCTGTCCAGCCCGTCTTCTTTACCTCGAAGAAGACGAGGTTGGTGTCCATGCGCGGCACGTCGATCTCCAGGCCCTTGATATTGGCGATGCCCTCGGAGAGATAGCGCGCGTTGTCATGGTCTTCGGCAAGGCGGTCCCAGTTGTTTTCCAGAGCATAGAGTGCGGCCGCGGCGATGACACCCGACTGGCGCATCGAGCCGCCCAGCATCTGCTTCTGGCGCCAGGCTTCCTTGATAAAGTGCTTGTCGCCGGCGAGGCTGGCGCCGACCGGCGCGCCCAGTCCCTTGGTGTAGTCGAGCCACAGCGAGTCGACGCAGGCGCCATAGTCGCCGGCCTTGGTGCCGGTCTTGACCGAGGCGTTGCAAAGGCGCGCGCCGTCCATGTGCAGCGCGAGACCGGCGGCGCGGGCGACCTTGGTCACGCCCTGCATGGTGGCGAGCGGCCAGGAGGTGCCGAAGCCGCCGTTCGAGGTGTTCTCGATGGAGACGAGGCGCGAGCGCGGCGCATTGCGGCTGTTGGGATCGCGAAGGGCGGCCTGGACCTGCTCGCCGGTGAAGACACCGTTGGGGCCGTCGACCATGCGGATCATAACGCCGGCATTGGCGGCAGTGCCGCCGGCTTCGGCATTGATGATATGCGCGGTGCGGTCGGCGATGACCTCGTCGCCCAGTCGGCAATGAACACGAATGGCGATCTGGTTGGCCATGGTGCCGCTCGGCAGGAATACAGAGTCTTCCTTGCCCAGCAGCTCGCAGATGCGGTCGCGCAGGCGGTTGACGGTGGGATCCTCGTATTTCTGCTCGTCGCCGACCTCGGCATCGGCCATGGCCTTGCGCATGCCGGGGGAGGGCTTGGTCTTGGTGTCGCTGTAGAGGTCGATGAAACGGTTTTGCATGGCTTGTTTAGTTCTCCTGCGTCACCATAGCGGCAACACGGCAGGGAGGAAACATGAGCCAGTTTGCGGCCCAGCCCTCAACGGCGGTATCGCCCGAGGAGCTGCTTTATAGCGTGGATGGCGCCATCGCCACGATCACGCTGAACGCGCCGCAGCGCATGAACACCATCTCCGGGCCAATGCTGAAACAGCTCACCGAGGCGCTGGTCCGCGCCAACGAGGACCGCGAGGTCCGGGTGGTGATCCTGACCGGCACCGGCCGTGCCTTCTGCGCGGGCCTCAATCTCGAGGCGCAGAGCAAGGGTACCGACAATCTCTCCGTCGGCTCGGGCGCCACGCCGACCAATATCGACCTGCGCAACACGCCGCCGCCTGTGCTGCATGCCATGGACAAGCCGGTGATCGCCGCCCTGAACGGCTCGGCGGCCGGTTATGGCCTCGACTTGGCGCTGGGCGCCGATATCCGCGTCATGGCGCAGTCGGCCAAGATGGCAGCCTCCTATGCCAAGCGCGGCGTGCTGCCGGAATCGGGCGGCACCTGGTACCTGCCGCGGATGCTGGGCTGGGCCAAGGCCGCCGAACTGATTTTCACCGGCCGGACGCTGACCGCCGACCAGTCGCTCGAAATCGGTCTCGTGAACAAGGTCGTACCCGATTCGGAGGTGATGGGTGCTGCCCGTGCGCTGGCGCTGGAGATCGCAGCCAATGCGCCGCTCGCCATCCAGGCGGCCAAGCGCATGATGCGCATGGCCTGGAACGAGCCGTTCAACGAGCATGTGCATCACGTCTTCCTGCAGTTACTGCCGCTGATGCAGACCGAAGACATGAAGGAGGGCATCCATGCCTTTCTCGAAAAGCGCGAACCGAAGTTCACGGGGCGTTGAGCGCATGCCTTCAAAAAGGCGATTTCGATAGTGAAATTGGCTAGGGTCGCGCTTGAGGCGATCGATACATAGGGAGATTTCGATGGTGAGGACAATTGCGATCGGCGTGCTGGCGACCCTGGCGATGGTCGGCGCGGTCCAGGCACAGCCGGTGGCCTATACTTGGAGCGGGCTCGGCACGGGTTCGGGCAAGTGCTCGACCTACAAGATGACCATCAACGTTACGGTCGACGGCACCGCGGTCAAGGGCCTGTTCAAGCAGGACGGCCGTGAGGAGCGCCATTTCGAGGCGACCGCGGGCGCTGGCGGCGTCTTCAAGACCAAGGCGGTCGTCGGCAACGGCGGCTCGATGGACGTCACCGGCACGATCAAGGACGGCGACAGCAAGGTCCTGCTCGACGGCTACTGCAAGTTCGACGCGAAGCTCACGAAGAAGTCCTAGGCTTCCTCTCACGCCATCACGATCGCGACGCGGCCGGTGACGCTGCGTTCCAGCAGGGCGCGCATCGCTTCGGCCGCCTGGTCGAGGCGGAAGGTGCGGTCGACATGTGGGCGGCAAAGGCCGGCGTCGCACCAACCGCGGATGCGCTCCATCAGCGCGAAGGTGCGATCCGCCTGCTCGAAGCGCGCGTCGTGCGGGCTCCAGCCGACGTAGTAGCCGTAGTTGAAGCCGGTCACCGCGAGATTTTTGACCAACAGAAGGTTGGCCGGGATCTGCGGGATGGTCCCGCCGGCAAAGCCAATGGGGCAGATGCGGCCCTCGACGGCCATGCAGCGCAGCGATTGGGCGAAGACATCGCCGCCCACCGGATCGTAGACACGGTCGACGCCGCGCCCGCCCGTCAGCTTCAGCACTTCCTCGCGGAAATCGCTCGCGCTGTAGTCGATCACATGGTCGGCGCCATGGACCTTGGCGAAGGCGGTCTTGCGGGCGCCGCCGGCCGTCGCGATCACCGTGGCACCCAGGATCTTGCCGATCTCGACGGCGGCCATGCCGACTCCGCCCGCCGCGGCATGGACCAGCAGCGTCTGGCCTTTCTGGACATCGAGCGCCATTGGCCAGGTGAGGGCGCCGGCCGAGGTCGGATAGGAGATGGCGAGCTGGATGGCCTCGACGAAGCCCAGGTTCTTCGGTTTGGGGAAGACATTGACCTCATGCGCCACGGCTTCCTCGGCCAGGCCGCCCCAGTCGAGCACCGCCACGACCTCGTCGCCGACCTTGAGTCGTATGCAGGCGGCGTCGGCTTCGATCACCGTGCCGGCCGCTTCGGCGCCGGGCGCGAAGGGGAAGGGTGGGCGGCGCTGGTATTTGCCGGCGATGACCAGGGTGGTGGCGAAGCTCACGCCGGCGGCATGGACCTTGATCCGCACCTGGCCGGGCTCGAGCGGAGACCGTTCGACGTCCTCCAGCCGCAACTCTTCCGGCCCGCCCCACTGGCGGCAGATCATCGCCCGCATGTAACGTCTCCTTCTGTGGACAAGAGTTTGGCATGACCGCCCCGAAGCTGTCGCTGTGCGTTGCCGTATCCGGCCATCGCGGCATCGAGCCGAAGTCGCTGCAGGGCGTCTGTTGCTGCCGACAATCGGCGGCGCCGTCGCCGCCTATACCGACCGGCTCGGCCATGAGATGCAAGCGCGCCAGTAGGACCGCATGTACGACACCTTCGAACTTGCGAGCCGCGATCTCGAGGGCGCCAACGACAGTCCGGACGGCCAGCGCGAAGTTATGGTGCAGCTGGCGAGCGACGCCCTGAGCGAGCACGCCCAATGGGTCGTGCTGCATCGTCGGTGCCCGTTCGAGTTCGAGGCGGGCGGTTAGCCCAGCGTCACTGTCCCAACGTCACTGGCAGGCTCTTCACGCCGCGCAGGATCAGTGAATCGTGCCACTCCGGCTCGCGGTTGTTCGCGAGCGCGATGTTGGGCAGGCGCTCGGTGAGGCGGGTGACGGCGATCTGTGCTTCCAGCCGGGCGAGCGGCGCGCCTAGGCAGAAATGGATGCCATGGCCGAAGGTCAGATGCGGGTTCTGCGGCCGGCCGATGTCGAAGCGCTCGGCCTCCTCGAAAGCCTCGGGATCGCGATTGGCCGAGTTCACGAAGGCGAAGACGCGCTGGCCTTCGCGGATGGTCTTGCCGGCCATATCGAGGTCGGCGGCGGCGACGCGGGCAATCGCGCCCGAGGGGCCGTCGTAACGGAGGTGCTCTTCGACTGCCGGGGCCGCCAGGGCGGGATCGGCGATGAGGCGCTCCCACTGGTCGCGGTTCTTCATCGAGTAGTAGAAGCCGTTGCCGACCAGGTTGCTTGTGGTCTCGTGGCCGGCGAAGAGCAGCAGGATGCAGGTGCCGATGATCTCGTCGGTGGTGAGCGCGTCGCGGTCGTCGCGTGCCAGCACGAGCTGGCTGATCATGTCGGCGCGCGGCTCGCGGGTGCGGTCCTCGACCAGCTTGCGGAAATAGGCCGACATGGCCTTGGCACCCGATTCCGCGCGCAGGTATTTGTTGCCGGCGACCTGGGCGGTGCCGATGAACAGGGCGATGTCATCGGACCAGACCTTGACGACTTCGAGCTCGGCGCGCGGTACGCCCAGCAGGTCCATGATCACCGAGGCGGGCAGGGGATAGGCGAAGTCGGCGATGTAATCGACGGTCTCGCCGCGCCTCGTCTTGGCCTCCATGCCATCGATCAGCAGGCCGACGATATCCTCGACATTGGGCCGCAGGTTCTCGACGGCGGTCGGCGTGAAGGCCTTGTTGAACAGGCGGCGAAGGCGGGTGTGATCGGGTGGATCGCGGAACACCATCCAGTGATTGAGGTAGCGCACCAGGCTCTCGATGGTGCCCTTCTGGTATTCCGGATTGGTCTTGAAGAAGGGCGTCAGCCGATCGGCCGAGATCTGCCGGTTGTTGAGCGCCACCTGCTTGACGTCGGCATAGCGGGTGACGATCCAAGCCTTCATCGCGCCCGACCAGTGCACGGGTTCTTCGACACGCAGGCGCGCGAACTCGGGAAACGGATTGGCGTTGGTCGCGGCGTTGCCGAGGTTGAAGACATAGCTCATGGCCAAAGGCTAACCCCGCGGCTGCCGCCAAACAATGCGCGACAGAGCGGGCGGGGTATAAGGTTGGATGAATTTTGAAATCCGGCTGGCCGGCCCCGGCGACGAGGCCCTGTTCGACCGCATAGCGGCAGATGTTTTCGATCACGCCGTCGAGCGCAGCCAGCTCGCACATTATCTCGGCACGCCCGGGCATTATCTCATGGTGGCGACCGTCGAGGGCGAGATCGTGGGTCAGGTCGCCGCCGTCGTGCATCGGCATCCCGACGGCCGGCCCACGGAGCTTTACATCGATGAACTCGCCGTGACGCCGGCGCGGCAACGTCAGGGCATCGCGCAACGGCTACTCGATGCCATGCTGAAGCTGGGTCGCGAGCTTGGCTGCGAGGAAGCCTGGGTTGGCACCGAGACCGACAATGCAGCGGCCAACGGCCTGTACCGCGCGCGTGGCGCCAAGGCCGAGCCCTTCGCGATGTACGTACTCGACCTTTAGACGGCGGGTCCGGCGAAGAGCAGCAAGTTACCGTCGAGATCGCGCAGGACGAAAGTCCGCGCACCCCAAGGCTCCTTCTTGGGTGGCTGGTGGAAATCGACGCCGCGGGAGCGGTAATGATCGAAAAGCTAGCGGATTTCGGCCGCACTCCCGAGGGTCATCGTGGCCGACAGGCAGATGCTCACGCTCCCGGATATTGCCCACGAAAACCGGCCCATGCACCAGACGCAAATTGAGCCGTGCCTTGTCGCGGCGCACCTGGGCGTAGAAAGGCGGCTCGCGATAGGCGAAGACGACCGCAAAGCCGAGCTTCGAAGTGTAATAGGCGCAGGACGCGGCGACATCGGCGACAAAGAGTTGAGCCTCGACGCCACTCAGGACCGGCGACGAGAGGGTGGGTTGAGCTGTATCGGTCATGACGTGCACGCCTGTCTTGAGCGCCTGCCAGCTTTCGAATCCGGACTGCCGGGCCACCAGTTCCTGGGCATCGCCGAGCTTGAAGCTGCCCTCCAGCACCTGTCGGTCTGTCAGGTGGCGGTAGCGGGGCAGCACGGCTCTGATCTCGGCGGCCACCGGATGGTGGCCGTCGCGATGCCAGCGCAAGTAGAGCTTGGCCTGTTTGCGGAGATTCTCGAGGGTCGGCATGGGCGCACTACGGTTGACGTGGCGTAGGTGGGCATAGCCCCTTCGGCGACCAGCCGATGCGCCCTACAGCAGCGAAACGAGCATGACTCCCTCCGTCGCGCAGTGTCAACCTTCCCGATTCAGGCAAGCTTCAGGCCGATAATGCCGGCCACGATCAGACCGATCGAGACCAAGCGCATGGCCGAGGCCGAATCGCCGAAGGCCAGGACGCCCACGGTGAAAGCGCCGACCGCGCCGATGCCGGTCCAGACCGCATAGGCCGTGCCCATCGGAATGACGCGTTGAGCCATCAGGAGAAGCGCGCCGCTGGCCGCCATCGATACCACGGCGAGGAGAATCCAGAGGGGCCGCGCACCATTTTCCGTCCAGCCGAGCTTCAGGCCGATCGGCCAGCCGATTTCGCAGACGCCCGCCAGAACCAGATAAAGCCAAGCCATTCGCTTTCCTTTCCTCTCAAGACTTCAAGATGATCGGCCAACACCCCGTCAGTGCCACGGCCCGAAGGGCGGCATGTCCTTGCTGGGCTTCAGCGGAAATTGCGGAGCGCGCTTTTCGAAAAACGACTTGATGCCTTCCTGGGCGTCGCCGCCGGCGGCCATGTAGCCGACGCATTGCAGGTCGAGCGTGACGGCGTCGAGCGGGTCCTGTGCGCCCAGCATGCTCCACATGAGGCGGCGATTGACCGCTGCCGCCACGGAGGAGGAACTGCTGGCGGCGAATTTCTTCGCCAGCGCTTGCGCTGCCACCACCAGCTCCTCGGGCGCATGGACCGAACGGACGAGGCCACCGCGCAGCGCTTCGTCGGCGCCGAATATTTCGGCCGTCATCACCCATTCCTGCGCCTGCTGCATGCCGACGAGGCGGGGCAGGAACCAGCACGAGCCGGCCTCCATGGCCATGCCGCGCTTGTTGAATACGAAGCCGATCCTGCCGGCGCTGGAGATCATGCGGATATCCATGGGCAGGCACATGGTGATGCCGACGCCGACGGCGGCGCCGTTGATCGCCGCGACGATGGGCTTGAGGCAATTGAAGATGGCCAACGTGATCGAATCGCTGGCTTCGCGCTGCTTGGGCTTGTCGCCGTCGTTCCACACTTTGAAGGCGCCGCTGCCGCCGGAGATATCGGCGCCGGCGCAGAAGGCGCGGCCGGCGCCGGTGACGACGATGGCGCGGACCTCGTCCATCGCATTGACGCGGGTGAAGAAATCGATGAGGTCGCGGCTCATCGCCGGATTGAAGGCATTGAGCTTCTCGGGACGATTGAGCGTCACCGTCATGACGCCCTCGGCTGTTTCAGTCAGCAGGGTCTCGTATTCCATGGCGCTCCCTCTTTTATTGTGTTCCGCCCAGCGAGGCGGAATGCCGTTGCGCGAGCACTTGGTTTGCGAAACCATCGCCGCAACGAGCCGCAACCGCAATCCCCGGAGGAAGCCGATGTCCTATGTGCTCAAGACCGTCGAAGACGGCGTGATGAAAATCGTCCTCAACCGCCCCGACGCCATGAACGCGCTGAACCGCGACATGATGAGCGGCCTGTACGACGCGCTGGAGGAAGCGGCTGGATCGCGCGACATCGGCTGCGTCGTGGTGCGTGGCGCGGGCGAAAAGGCCTTCTGCGCCGGCGGCGACGTGAAATCGATGGCGGCGGGCCGCGATGAGGACAAGACCTACGAAGACAAGGTTCACGACATCCGCCAGCGCATGCGCGTCTCCGAGTTGCTGCACGAAATGGGCAAACCGACTGTCGCGATGGTGAACGGCGTGGCCGCCGGCGCCGGCCTGTCGCTGGCGCTCGCCGCCGACATGCGCTTCGTCGGGAAGAGTGCGCGCATGACCACGGCCTTCGCCAAGGTGGGTTTCGCCGGCGACTTCGGCTCGCACTTTTTCCTGCATCGGCTGGTCGGCACGTCGAAGGCGCGTGAGCTCTATTTCACCGCCGAGATCCTGAACGCCGACCAGATCGAGAAGCTCGGCCTCGCCAACCGCGTCGTCGACGACGCCAATCTCGATGCCGAGACCATGAGCTTCGCCAAGAAGCTGGCGGCCGGCCCGCGCGTGGCCTGGTGGCATGTGAAGAAGAACATGAAGATCGCCGAGGAAGGCACGCTCTCCGAGGCGCTCGACAGCGAGGCCGCCCGCATGATCCGCACCGGCGAAACCGAGGATCACAAGGAAGCGGCCCGCGCCTTCGTCGAGAAGCGCGCGCCCGTCTTCAAGGGCCGCTAGCGCCTGAACCGGGCGGCGAGGCGGGACAGCCCTCCCGCCACGCCGTCGGGCAACAGGATGATGCCGGCGACCAGCAGCACGGCATAGAGCAGGGCGCTCAGGCCCTTGCCCAGGGTGCTGGTGATGTCGGGGAAGAACTGCAGGAACAAGCCGCCGACGATGGCGCCGGCGATCGAGTTCATGCCACCGATCACCAGTCCGAACAGCATCTGGACCGAGAGCGCGAAGTTGTAGCCGGTCGGCCCGACGAAGCCGATCTGCACCGCGCCCAGCGCACCGGCGACGGCGATATAGGCGGCAGCCGCGCCGGAAGCGACGGCGCGGACATGTGCCACGTCGATGCCTTGGGCCGCTGCCGCCAATTCATCGTCGCGTGCGGCCTTGAGAGCGCGGCCGGAGCGGCTCCGGACGATGTTGCCGGCAAGCCAGACGCCCAGCGCCAGCAGCGCGATACACAGCAGGAAGATCCACTGGTCGCTCGACAAGCCCGTGAAGGCGGGTGGCGTCGGCGGATCGAGATAGAGGCCCTGCACGCCGCCGGTCCATTGCTCGATCAGCCGGTAGCGCAGCAGCTGCGGGAAGGCGATGGCGATGGCGTAGGTGACCAGCGCCTGCGTCCAGATGCTGTGATGGCCGGCGATGCGGCCGATGCCGTAGCCCGCGCCGTAGCCCATCAGCGCGGCCAGCGGCAGCGCCCAATAGAAGGACAGCGACGTGTGGGTGAAGACCAGCGCGGCGCCATAGCCGCCCATGCCGAAGAAAGCGGCCTGGGCAAAGGAGAATTGGCCGCTCACGCCGCACAGCATCACCAGCCCGAGCAAGGCGATCGCCCAGATGGCGGCCTGGCTGAAGCGAAAAAGGATGAAGTCCGGGAAGCAGAACACCATTGCGGCCGCCGCCACGAAGCCCATGGTCCACACGGTCCGCATGGGGCTACCATAGGTCACCAGGAAGACGAACGGGAGGGTTCAATGAAGCTCAGGCAGTGTGTCTTCGTCTGCAAGGACCTCGAAAGCTCCAACGCCGAGCTGTGCGACATCCTCGGCATCGAGGTCGCCTATCGCGACCCCGGCGTCGCCAAATGGGGCTTGGCCAATGTCGTCTGTCCGACCGGCCACGACTTCCTCGAGATCGTCTCGCCCTTCCAGGAGGGTACTTCGGCCGGCCGCTATATCGACCGCCGCAAGGGCGATGGCGGTTATATGGTGATCATCCAGGTTCCCGACGCCGCCGCTGAGCGCAAGCGCGTCACCGGCCTCGGCATCCGCGCCGTGGCGCAGAAGGACTTGCCCGAATACCAGTACACGCACTTCCATCCCTCCGACACGACCGGCGTGCTGCTGTCGCTCGATACGACCACCGCACCGGCCGGCACCGATCCCGCATTGTGGTGGCCGCCGGCCGAGAAGGACTGGCTCAAGCATGCGCGCTCCGACGTGACCAGCGGCCTCGCCGGCGTCGAGATCCAGAACGCCGATCCGGACAAGGCCGCCGACCTCTGGTCGAAGATCCTCAATCGCCCGGTGGAAGGCGACATCATCCGCCTCGACGACGACGCCGAAATCCGCTTCGTGCCGATCGCCGACGGGCGCGGGCCGGGCGTCTCGGCCTATGACGTGCGCGTGGTCGACCGCCAGCGTGTGCTCGCTGCCGCCAAAAAGCGCGGCAAGCAGCATGGGCCCGCGCAGGTCGAAGTCTGCGGCTGCCGTATCAACCTGGTGTGAGCGTCACGCCGCGGCGAGACGCGGGGCACTGCCATGCCTGCGCAGGACCAGGAACAGCAGCACGGCGAGGTTCAGCAGGTTAAAAACCATGCCGGTACCGAACGCCGGTACGTAGCTCGAGAAGCGGTCGAACAGCACGCCGGGCAGCCAGCCGCCTGACGCCATGCCAAGGAAGCCCGCGAACATCACGGTTGGCACGCGCCAGTTGGATTCCTTAGCCGAATAACACTCGCGGATCACGATGACGTAGGACGGCAGCAGACCCGAAAGGCCGATGCCGAAGATGGCGGACACTACGAACAGCGGGATCAGATCCTGCGTCATCAGGTAGCCGACCAGTCCGGTGATCTGCACGAGAGAGCTGTACAGCAGGGTCTGGAAGCCGCCGATGTGATCGGTGAGCCATCCCCAGAACTGGCGGGCGATGAAGGCAACGCCTAGCAGAACCGACAGCATTACCGCGCCGGTCTGCGAGGTGAAACCCAGGTCGCCGCAATAGGCGACGACGTGGTTCATCGGCATGGCCATCGGCACGCAGCAGCAGAACACCGCGACCATGAGCAGGGCCATCAGTGTGTTGGGCGCGAGGCCCAGTGTCGTGCCGCCGCCCGTCGATCCGCCCGTGGCCGCCGCTGTCGTCGCTTCCACGGGAGGCGGCCGCAGGAAGATGATGGTGAGCGTCACCAGCGAGATCAGGATGAAGACAGCGAACACCTGCATGGTGATGCGCCAGCCCAGTTCGTCGACGCCCCATTGCAGCAGGGGCGGGAAGACCGCACCGGCGACAGCCTGGCCGGACGCGATCAGCGCCACCGCCGAACCTCGGCGCTGGACGAACCAGAGGCTGACATAGGTGAGCAGCGGCGAGCCCACGCAGGCCACGCCAAGCACGCCGGCGAGCAGGCCGAAGCCGAGATATAGGCTGGCGAGGCCGCCGACCGAGGCAAAGGCAAGGCCGATCGCTATCATGACGGCGCCGAACAGCGCGACGCGGCGCACGCCGAGCTTGCCGGCCAGCCAGCCAGCCAGGATGCCGCCGACCGCCGAGCCGATGTAAGAGACGGCTAGGACTCCCGCGACGCTGGATCGTGACGCTTCCAGTTCGGCGGCGATCGGCTTCATGGCGACGGCCACGGCGAGCGGTGCGCCGAAGCCGATGCTGCTGACGGCAAGGGCGGCGCTGGCGACGATCCACGCCGTGCGGCTGTCGATAAGAGGGTTCATAACTTGGCAGCCTCGTGCGTGAGCTGGCGGACGAGATCGACCGGGAGTTGCTTGTTGAGTTTAAGATGGGCCTGGCGCCAGGCGGCGAGGGCCGTTTCGAGCCGCCGCGCGCCCTTTTCGGTGAGCCAGACCATGCGCTTGCGCTGGTCGTCCTCGACGATGGCGATCTCGACCAGGCCGTCGCCCTCCAGCGTGCGCAGGGTGCGCGACAGGGTGGATTGATCGAGGCCCATGCGTTGGGCCAGCGCGCTCAGGGTGTCGTCGCGCGCCGAGGCGATCTCGGCCATCAGGCCGAACTGGGCGAAGGACACGCCGGTGCCCGCCATCTCCGCTTCGATGAACTGCGTCACGCGCCGCGCCGCGCCGCGCAGACTCCAGCCCATGCAATTCTCCAGTGCCGCGCGGGCGTCGGAACGCAGGGTCTTGGGCGATTGCAGCCGTTTGCTCATTATCGTATGTATATACATTAGTTGTATGTACATGTAAGTGGAAAATCGCAACCTGCGGCGATGGCCTCCTCTGGCGAGCCGACAAGTACCGGTGCGTGGTGCCCGGGCATTGACGCTGATCGACAGTGTGGTCGGTTGGGCCGGCCATTCGCTGCTGCTGTGTAACCGCTTGAGCTGCACGTTCTCCGAACTCGGCCCGCTGGTGGCGGGTGCCTGCTGCCTGCCGCCGCTCGCGGGACGCTTTCTGGCTAGGCGGCAATCGCCTTAGCCAGCCGACCGCGGATCATCTCCTCGGCCTGGGCCACGATCCGTTCGACCAGCTCCTTGCAGGTGGGAACGTCGTTGATGATTCCCATCACCGTGCCGGCCGACCAGACGCCATGTTCCATGTCGCCGGTCTCGTAAACCACGCGGCCCTTGGCGCCGGCCACGATCGGGCCGATCTCCTGGATGGTCTTGCCTTCCTGCTCCATCTCGATCGCCTTCTTGGCGACCGAGTTGCCGTAAACGCGGCTGGTGTTGCGCAGGGTCCTGAAGATCAGCGCGGTGGAGCGTTCGTCGCTCTCGACCAGCGCCTTCTTCACGTTGTCGTGGATCGGCGCTTCCCTGGTCGCCATGAAGCGCGTGCCCATGTTGATGCCGTCGCAGCCCAGTGCCAGGGCAGCGACCAGTCCGCGCGCATCGCCGAAGCCGCCCGAGGCGAGCATCGGGATCTTGATGACGTCGGCCGCCGCCGGTAGCAGCACCAGGTTCGGCACGTCGTCCTCGCCGGGATGGCCGGCGCATTCGAAGCCGTCCATCGAGATGGCATCGACGCCGACCTTCTCGGCGGAGATGCCATGACGCACCGAGGTGCATTTATGGATGACCTTGATACCGGCCGCCTTGAGCTTGGGCAGGAAGGGCTTGGGGTTGTTGCCGGCCGTCTCGACGATCTTGATGCCACTGTCGATGATGGCGTCGATGTACTCGCCATAAGGGCGCGGCACGAGAGTCGGCAGGATGGTGAGGTTCACGCCGAAAGGCTGGTCCGTCATCTCGCGGCAGCGCTTGATTTCCTTGCGCAGGTCGTCCGGCGTCGGCTGCGTCAGGCCGGTCAGGATGCCGAGCGCGCCGGCATTGGATACGGCCGAGGCCAGCTCGGCTCGGCCGACCCACTGCATGCCGCCCTGAACGATCGGATGCTTGATGCCGAACATCTCGGTGAAGCGCGTCTTGATCATTTTTCCCCCGCATCTCTCTGTTGCCAGAGCATTAGCGAGTCGGGGGCGGCCGCACTAGCCCCCGAAATGGACTTCCGCAGCGCGGACTAATGGCTGTCGATATAAGTCCCGACGTCGTCGCGGGTCGGCGCCCGTTTGCTCAGGAGATCCGAAAAGGCCGCGACCATGTCGATATGGCCGACGTCGGGATAGAGCTTCAGCTCCACCTGTCCGCCAGCGGCCCGCCAGGCTGCTGCGAGATTGATGCTGTTCTTCGGATAGACGGTGGTGTCGGTCGTGCCGTGCAGCAGCAAGGCTTGCGGCAGTGGCGCCCTGGCAAAGGTGATGGCCTGCATTTCCGGCCGGTTGGCGCCGCCAAAAATATCGATCAGCTTGGACGAGGTCAGTGGCAGGAAATCGTAGGGGCCGGAGAGGCCGATGACGGCGCGCATCTTCATGCGATCGACGCCGGCGGCGGCGAGATATGGCGTGTTGGTGGCCAGCATCAGGGCGATATGCGCGCCGGCCGAGTGACC
>JBBRFD010000006.1:0-59934 GCA_038224985.1 Reyranellales bacterium | reverse complement strand
GGATCTTCTTCTTGCCGCCCTTCTCCATCAGCATCTTGGCAGCGGGATGGAATTCGTAGGGGCCGATGGTCATCACGGCATCCTCGCTGCGCTCGTGCTGGCGCAAGTGGGCGCGCAGGCGAGCGAGCAGCACGTTGATGCGGAACGGCTTGGTGATGTAGTCGTTTGCGCCCGATTCGAGGCCAAGGATGGTGTCGGCGTCGCTGTCGGCCGCCGTCAGCATGATGACCGGCGCGCGCACACCCTGGCGGCGCATCAGCTTGCAGAGTTCGCGGCCATCCATGTCGGGCAGGCCGATGTCGAGCAGGATGGCGTCGTAATGCGCGAGCTTGGCCTTATCCATACCTTCGGCGGCCGTGCCGACCGAGATGGTGGTGAAGCCGTCATAAAGGTCGAGCTGCTCGGCGAGCACCGTGCGCAAGGCGTCATCGTCGTCGACCAGCAAAATCTTCTTGCCGCGATTATTGACTGACATGCATTTCCCTGCGGCCGCCCCGGATTGGTCTGGTGCTCATAATGTACGCGAAAAAGCCGTTCGCGGACCTAAGCCATGGCACAAAACGCGCCGGATCGCGACTTGGGGATTAAGCATCGGCAATGGTAGAAATGCATCCATGAACGCCGGCACCGTCCATTCCTCGACCGCCGCCGCCCTCGCTTCCGTGGAACGCGCCATGGCCGAACTGCGCCGTGGCGGCATCGTCGTGCTGCGCGATGGCCAGGGCAATGCCGGCCTCGCCATCTCGGCCGAATCCTGCGGCCCCAGCGCCCTGCAGCGCCTGCAGGGCCTGGCGCAGGGCGCCCCGGTGCTGGTCACCACGCGCCGCCGCGCCGAGGCCATCGGCATGGAAATCCCGCCGCATATCGCCGGCGGCATGGGCGAGACCAACAAGCCGATTACCCTCGACCTGCCCGAGGGCGTGCCGGTCGATATCATCCTGCGCCCGCACGAAACGCCGGACGCCCATAAATCGAGCACAAGCCGGCACGCCGCCCTCCATCACCTGTCCCGCCCGGTCGCCAGCCACGCCCCCGAGATCGCCCAGGCCGCTATCGAACTGGCCAAGCTCGCCCGCCTGCTGCCGGCCGTCGTGCTGGGACCGCTGACCCGCGATCCGCACAACAAGCGCCGCGACTGGGCGCGCGAGCACGACCTGCTCTATGTCGATACCGCCGATGTGCTGGCTTACGAGGACACCGCCTCGCGCAATCTCCGACAGGTGGCACAGGCGCATGTGCCGCTCGAAGGCGCGGAGAACACCCGCATCCTCGCCTGGCGGCCGAGCGACGGCGGCAAGGAGCATCTCGCTATCGTCGTGGGCGAGATCGATCCGACCGAGCCGGTATTGATTCGCCTGCACTCCGAATGCTTCACCGGCGACCTGCTGGGCTCACTGCGCTGCGACTGTGGCGTGCAGTTGCGCAGCGCCATCGTCGAACTGGCCAAGCTGGGTTCGGGCGTTCTCCTCTACCTGGCGCAGGAAGGCCGCGGCATCGGCCTGGTCAACAAGCTGCGCGCCTATGAACTGCAGGACGACGGCTTCGACACCATCGACGCCAACGAGCAGTTGGGCTTCGACGCCGACGAGCGCATCTATGTGCCGGCCGCCACCATGCTGCAGCGCATGGGCATCAAGCGTGTGCGGCTGATGACCAACAATCCGGAAAAGATCAGCCAGCTCGAGCGCTACGGCATCGAGGTGGCGGAGCGCGTGGCGCATTCCTTCCCGGCGAACGGGCACAACGAGAACTACCTGCGTACCAAGGCCGAAAGAGCAGGCCATCTGCTCTAGCTAGAAAAAGAAACGACCGGAGGAAATAATGACCAGGATGAAGCGCCGCGGTTTTGCCGCCGGCAGTGTTGCGTTCGCGTTCGCTCCCGCCATCGTCGGCGCCCAGAAGAAATACGATACCGGCGCCAACGACAAGGAAATTAAGCTCGGCCACACCAACCCCTATAGTGGGCCGCTGTCGGCCTATGGCGTCATCGGCCAGGCGATCCAGGCCTATTGGAAGTCGGTGAACGAGGCCGGCGGCGTCAACGGCCGCAAGATCAACTTCATCACCTACGACGACGGCTTCTCGCCGCCCAAGACGGTCGAGATGGTGCGCAAGCTGGTCGAGGATGATCAGGTCTTCGCTATCTACCAGCTGCTCGGCACGCCGACCAACACGGTGGTTCACAAGTACCTGAACCAGAAGAAGGTGCCGCAGCTCTTCGTCGCCACCGGCGCGTCGAAATGGGGCAACCCCAAGGAGTTCCCGTGGACCATGGGTTGGCAGCCCGACTACGCCACCGAGGGCGCGATCTATGCCAAGCACATCCTGGCCAACCACAAGGACGCCAAGATCGGCATCCTCTGGCAAAACGACGATTCCGGCAAAGACTACGTCGGCGGCTTCATGAAGGGGCTGGGCAAGGAAAACGAGAAGCTGGTGGTCGCCTCGGTGAGTTACGAGGTCACCGATCCGACGGTCGATTCGCAGGTCATCCAGCTCAAGAGCGCCGGCGCCAATATCGTCTTCATCGAGACCGCCCCGAAGGCCGCGGCGCAGGCCATTCGCAAGATCGCCGATCTCGGCTGGAAGCCGGTGCGCTACCTTGCCAACGTCTCAGCGTCGGTGGCCGCCGTCCTGAAGCCGGCGGGCTTCGACAACAGCAAGGACATCATCACCGCGGCCTACCTCAAGGACGCCACCGATCCGCAATGGGCGAACTCGCCGGACTTCAAGGAATGGAAGGCCTGGATGGCCAAATACATTCCCGACGGCAACCTCGCCGACTCCGGCTACACCTATGCCTACTCCGTATCCTGCACGATGCGCGAGGTGCTGAAGCGCTGCGGCGACAACCTGACCCGCGAGAACCTGATGAAACAGGCCGCCAGCCTGCGCGGACTCGAAGTGCCGTTGCTCTTGCCCGGGATCAAGATCAACACCAGCGCCACCGACTTCTATCCGATCCAGGCCGTCCGTCTGGCACGCTTCGACGGCGAGACCTGGGCGCTGTTCGGCGATGTGCTGGCCAGCGAAAGCACCTGACGCGAAGGATCAGCGCCGGCGCAGGAGATAGGTATCCATGATCCAGCCGATCCTGCGCCGGGCGTCCTCGCGGCGGCGCGCGATCTCGTCGCGTACCTGAGACAGCCTGCCGGCGACGAGGATCTCGTCGTCGGTGCCGAGATAGGCACCCCAGTAGATATCGAAGGCCTCACCGTCGAGCGAGAGGAAACTCTGCTCGCCGTCGAGGACGACGACGATGGTATCGGCCTTGGCTGCCAGCGCGTCGGCGAGCTTGCGCGCCGGCGTGACGACGACGGCCTCACCGATACGATTGAGCGGGATGCGGTGCTTGGCGGCCAGCGCCTGCACGCTGCTGATGCCGGGGATGACGTCGTAGTCGAAGGCAAAGCCCTTGGCGAAGATGCGGTCGACGATGCGCAACGTGCTGTCATAGAGCCCGGGATCGCCCCAGATCAGAAAGCCGCCAACCTCGTCCTCGGCCAGTTCCTGCCGGAACGCCGCCTCGTAGCGTCGCTCGATCTCGGCATGCCAGGCATCGACTGTTTGGCGATAGCCACCCTCCGGCTTGCCGCGCTCCGGGATCGCGACCTCGACGAGGCGAAAGCCCGGCTCCTCGATGAAGCGTTGGCACATCTCGGTGCGCAGATAGCGCAGGCCCGCCTTCTCCTCTCCCTTGTCGGGAATGAAGAAAACATCGACGCGGTTCATCGCATCGATCGCCTGGATCGTCATGTAGTCAGGATCGCCGGCACCCATGCCGATGATCAGGATCTTGCGCATTCTCGCCTCCCCGCAGAGGCGGATTTACTCCGCCGCGACCGCTCCGCGTGCTTTTTCCGTGGCCGCTGTATCGACCTGGAAGTCGTCGGTCAGCACCACGCCATAGACCTTGCGCGCCACCTCGCCGGAAACCAGCCCGCGCGCCACGTCCTGCGCCACCTTGGCGGAATCGCGCCGGCGCGGATCGCCGTAGCCGCCGCCGCCCGGCATGCTGACGCGCAGGCGCTCGCCGACGGGAATACTCGAATGCGCCTTGGGCTGCAGGGTCTTGCCTGAGACCAGCTCGACCCGGCCGGTCGCGCCCGGCATTCCGCCGGCACGGCCACGCGGCGGATAGACGACGCGATCAAACGACGTCGAGATGCCGAAGGGCATGTCCTCGGCCGTCTCGATCTCCATGATCTGGCCGAGGCCCCCGCGAAACTCGCCGGCGCCGCCTGAATCGGTGCGGTATTCCTTGCTCCAGATCAGCACAGGCGCAATGTTTTCCGTCACTTCCACCGGGACATTGCGCACGCCGCTGGGGAAGGCCGTGGCCGACAGCCCGTCGAGCTTGGGTCGCGCGCCAGTGCCACCGGAATGGAAACTGGTGACGTTGAACGAGGTGGCGTGCTGCAGCTTCACCGGATCGCCATCGACCCGACCCATGCCGCCCATCAGGCGCACGTTCCACAGGCATGACGTGCCTTCCGCCGGAACGCCGTCAGGGAGCGCCTGCTGCAAACAGCCGAAGACCACATCGGGCAGCATCTGGCCGATGATGCTGCGCGCCGCCACCGGTGCTGGATGCTGGGCGTTGAGGATGCAGTCCTTGGGCGCCGTCACGCGGATGGTGGCGAGCGAGGCGGCGTTGTTGGGCACATGCGGCGCCACGATGCATTTCACGCCGAAGGACGTATAGGCCTCGGTGTAGCAAAGCGGCACATTGATGCCGAGCTGCACCATGCCGGGCGAGCCGGCGAAATCGACGTCGATACCGTCGGGTCCGATGGTCAGGGCGGCCTTGATCTCCATCGACTTGCCGTTGATGCCATCGACCATCATCGTGTTGCGATAGGTGCCGTGCGGCAGCTTGTTGATGGCCGCCAGACTAGCCTCGCGCGAATGGTCGAGGATGTGCTTGGCGAGATCGTCGAGATGCTCGAGGCCGAACTCGTCCATCATGGCGACCAGGCGCTTGCCGCCGACTTCGTTGCTGGAAATCTCGGAATAGATGTCGCCGATCACCTGGACCTGCTCGCGCACATTGGCCTTGATGATGTCGATCAGCCATTCGTTCATGACGCCGCGGTCGACGATCTTGGTGATCGGGATGTAGAGGCCTTCCTCGTAGACCTGCTGGGCCGCGCCCATGATGCCGCGCCCGCCGATATCGACGACGTGCAGAGTGCAGGCGAAGAGGCCGACCGCCGTGCCGCGCCGGAAGGTCGGTGTGACGATGACGATGTCGTTGAGATGGCCGGTGCCCTGCCAGGGATCGTTGACGATATAAGCATCTCCGTCATTCATCTTGGCCAGCGGCACCTTCTCCAGTACATGGCCCACGCTCATCGCCATGGAATTGACGTGACCCGGCGTGCCGGTGACGGCCTGCGCCAGCATGCGCCCTTGCGTGTCGTAGACGCCGGCCGAGAGATCGCCAGCCTCGCGCGTGGCGGTGCCGAAGGCGGTGCGGATCAACGTCTGTGCCTGCTCTTCGACGACTGAGATCAGGCGGTTCCACATCACCTGATATTCGATGCGGCTCAGCGGATGATTGCGGCTCATTGGGCGGCCTCCTGAAGAGCAATACTCTTGGACGTCAGACGAATGGCGCCCGAGGAGTCGAGAGCCGCGGTGAAACCCGAGGTGATGATCGTCGTGGTCTCGTCCTCGGCGATGATGGCGGGACCCGGCAGAACGGTGCCGGGCTTCAGGGTCGAGCGACTATAGACCGGGACCTCGCTGAATTCGCGCATCGTCGGATCGTAGAGCGAGCGCGTGCCCACCGGCACGGGCTTGGCCGCCGCTCCACCCGCCAGAGCCGGCAGATCGGCGGCCCGGCCCGGTGCGGGTGCGGCGGCGCGCAGAATCCAGCCCGTGATCTCGACATCGACGCCCGGCACGACGCGGCTGAACAGGTTGCGGTAGCCGGCCTCGAAGCGCTTGCGCAGTTCGGCGACGGAGGCGGCGGTGAAAAGCCCATCCGGCAGATCGACCAGGATCTCGTGACCCTGGCCCGCGTATCGCATGTCGGCGCTGCGGCTGACGGAAATCTTGGCGTCGCCGGCGCCGAGACGGACAACATCGGTCGCCTCCTTCTCCATGGCGGCAAACATGGCGTTGACGCTCTCGGCATCGAAACTGCCCAGGCGCACGAAGCGGCTGCGTACGACCTCGAAGGCGATGGGGGCCCGCAGGAAGCCGACCGCGGAGCCGACGCCGGCGCCGGCCGGGATCAGCACATCGGTAATGCCGAGCTTTTCGGCAAGGCGGGCGGCATGCAGCGGCGCGCCGCCACCGAAGGCGATCAGCGTGCGGCCTTCCAGCTCGGCGCCGCGCTCGACGGCATGGACGCGCGCGGCATTGGCCATGTTCTCTTCGACGACCTCGCTGATGCCGAAGGCCGACAATGTCGTGTCGAGTTCGAGCGGCGCGCCGACATGGGTATCGATGGCCTGCTCGCTCAGCGCCGCCTTCAGCGTGATCGAACCGCCGGCGAAGCGGTCGGGATCGATGCGACCCAGAACCACATTGGCGTCGGTGACGGCAGGGCGCGAGCCACCCAGCGCATAGCAGGCCGGACCGGGATCCGAGCCCGCACTTTCCGGGCCGACGGTGATGCGCTTCATGGCATCGACGCCGGCCAGCGAGCCGCCGCCGGCGCCGATCTCGACCATCTCGATGACGGGGATGCGCACCGGCAGGCCGCTGCCCTTCATGAAGCGGTAGCGGCGGTCGACCTCGAAGCTGCGCGAGGCCATGGGCTTGCCGTCGTCGATGATGCAGATCTTGGCCGTCGTGCCGCCCATGTCGAAGGAGAGGATGCGGTCGATGCCCATGCGCTCGGCGATCCAGGTCGACAGGATGACGCCGCCGGCCGGGCCGGACTCGACGAGACGGATGGGAAAGCGGATGGCGGTTTCCAGTGTCGCCAAGCCGCCGCCCGAGGTCATCAACAGCAGCGGGCAGGTGAAGCCGGCTTCGGCGATGCGCTGCTTCAGCTGCTCGAGATAGCGCGCCATCAGCGGCTGCACATAGGCATTGGCGCAGGTCGTCGAGAAGCGCTCGTACTCGCGCAGTTCGGGGCAAACATCGAAGGACAGCGAGATGCGCATGCCCGGCAGTTTCGCCGACAGGATTTCGCCGGTGCGCTTCTCGTGCGCCGGGTTGGCGTAGCTGTGCAGGAAGCCCACCGCCACGGCCTCGACCTTGGCCGCACGCAATTCATCGGCCAGCTTTTCGACGGCCGCCTCGTCGAGCGGCAGCCGCACGCCGCCTCTGGCGTCCATGCGCTCGGGCACGGTGAAGCGCAGCGTGCGCGGCACCAGCGGTTCGGGTTTTTCGATGAAGATATCGTATTGCTCGAAGCGGTTTTCCTGCGCCATCTCGATCGAGTCGCGGAAACCGCCGGTCGTCACCAGCGCTGTCAACGCCCCCTTGCGCTCAATGATGGCGTTGGTCGCCAGCGTCGTGCCGTGCACGATCAGGCCGACATCGCCCGCCTTCATGTTGGCGAGCTTCAGCGCCTTCAGCATGCCGTCAAGCACGCCCTGCTCCGGCGCGGTCTTGGTGGTCAGCACTTTGGTGGAATAGCGCGCATCGCCGGTTTCCAGCACCACGTCGGTGAAGGTACCGCCGATATCGACAGCGAGGCGAACCGACGGGGATTTCTCCAGGCTAGGCGAAATGGCAGGCGGCATGATGTCCTTCTCCAACGGGCCGGAATGCCGGCTCCTCCGTCCGGCAGCGGTCGACCGCCAGCGGACAACGTGAACGAAAGCGGCAGCCCGACGGCACATCCGCTGTATTGAGTTCGCCCTTGATCGGCGGCGCGGCGCGCTTGTGCGTCGGATCGGTCGACGGCACGGCCGCAAACAGTGCCTTTGTGTAGGGGTGCCGCGGGTCGCGCCACAAGGTGGCATGCGAGGCGCTTTCCACGATGCGGCCGAGATACATCACCAGCACGCGGTCGGCGAAGTAGCGCACCACCGACAGATCGTGGCTGATGAAGAGGTAGGACAGGCCGAGGTCGCGCTTGAGATCGACCAGCAGGTTGAGGATCTGCGCCTGGATCGAGACATCGAGCGCCGAAACCGGCTCGTCGCAGACGATCAGCGAAGGGTTGAGAATGAGGGCGCGGGCGATGCCGATGCGCTGACGCTGGCCACCGGAGAACTCATGCGGATAGCGGTCGAGCGAATCGGCCGGCAACCCGACCCGCGCCACGATCTCGCTCATCTGCCTGGCCCGCCCGGCGCGATCGCCGATGCGATGCACCTTCAACGCGGTGTCGAGCACGGTCCGGATCGTCTGGCGGGGATTGAGCGAGCCGAACGGATCCTGAAAGATCATCTGCATGCGCCGGCGGTGTGGCGCCAAAGCGCCGTCGCCCAGCTTCGTGATGTCGGCACCGTCGAGCTCGATCGTGCCGCCCGCCGAGGGCACCAGGCGCAAAATCGTCTTGCCCAGGGTGGACTTGCCGCAGCCCGACTCGCCCACAAGGCCCAGCGTTTCGCCTTTTTCGAGGTCGAAGGACACACCATCGACGGCCTTCAGCACCTGCTTGCCGACGGTATAGCGCGTGTGCAGGTCGCTAACGGAGAGCAAGGCCATCGGGCCCTCCGGTGCGAACGGTGATGGGACAGGCGACGCTGCGCGCATCGGCCAGCGGCAAAAGCTCCGGCGGCACGAGGCGGCAAGCGGCTTCCGCCAGCGGGCAACGCGGCGCGAAGGAACAACCCTTCTCGCCCGCCGCCGAGCCGACGCTGCCGGGAATCTCGTTCAGCCGATTGGAGGAATAGTGCTCCTCGGCCGCCGCCTCGACGCGCGCGCCCAGCAACCCGCGTGAATAGGGATGCAGGGGTTGGGCGAAGAACGGCTTGATCGAAGCCTGCTCGACGATGCGGCCGGCATACATCACGGCGATGCGGTCGGCCCATTGCGCCACCACGCCGAGATCGTGGGTGATCAGCAGCACCGCCATCGACAGACTGCGGCGCAGGTCGTCGATCAGGTCGAGCACCTGCGCCTGCGTGGTGACGTCGAGTGCCGTCGTCGGCTCGTCGGCGATCAGCAGCTTCGGGCCGCAAGCCACGGCCATGGCGATCATGACGCGCTGGCGCATGCCGCCCGAGAGATTGTGCGGATAGTCGTCGACGCGGCGATGGGCGTCGGGAATGGAAACGAGATCGAGCAGCTCGACCACGCGCTTGCGGGCGGCCGCGCGCGATACCGGCTCGTGCCGGCGAATGACCTCCGCGATCTGCGTGCCGATCGACAGCACGGGGTTGAGCGAGGTCATCGGTTCCTGCTGGATCAAGGATATCCGCTTGCCACGGATATCGCGCATCTCGGCCGGCGTGGCCGCCAGCAGGTCGCGACCTTCGAACAGGACGCGGCCCGAGGCGACGCGGGCATTGGACGGCAGCAGACGCATCACGGAGAAAGCCGTCACCGACTTGCCGCAACCCGATTCGCCGACCAGCGCCAGCGTCTCGCCCGGCGCCAGCGAAAAGCTCGCCTCGCGCACGGCGATCTGACCGGGAAAAGCGACGGAAAGATTTTCGACCGCGAGCAGACTCATGGGCTCAATCTCATGGATCTGATCGCGGGTTGAGAATTTCGTTCAGCCCGTCGCCGACGAGATTGAGCGACAACACTGCCATGGCGATGGCGACACCGGGCAGCGCCGTCAGGAACCACGCCGAGCGCAACTGGTCGCGGCCGTCGCCGATCATGCCGCCCCAGCTCACCAGGTTGGGATCGCGCATGTTGAGGAAGGAGAGGCCCGCCTCGGTCAGGATGGCATTGGCGATCATCACCGAGGCCGCCACGATCACCGGCGGCAGGGCATTGGGCAGGATTTCCTGCACGATGATGCGGGCGTTGGAATAGCCGAGGCTGCGCGCCGCCATGACGAAATCGGCCTCGCGCAGCGAGCGGAACTGCGCGCGCACCAGCCGCGCCACGGTGGGCCAGGAAGCGATGCCGATGGCGGCCGCGATGGTCCGCACCGTGGGCTCACCAATCGCCACGATCACCACGACCAGCAAGAAGGTGGGCGTGGTCTGAAAGAGTTCGATCAGGCGCGTCAGCAGCATATCGACCCAGCCGCCGAAGAAGCCGGCAACGGCGCCCACCACCATGCCGATGGCCAGACCGATCGAAGCGGCGGCGACACCGACCAGCAGCGAGGAGCGCGCGCCATGCACCAGCCTCGCCAGCATGTCCCGGCCCAGCGAATCGGAGCCCAGCAGATACTGTATGTCCTGGCCCGGCCAGAGCAGCGGCGGCGCCACCATGTCCATGGGATCGTCGGGAAACAGCAGGTCGGCGAACAGCGCCAGCAGGACAAAGAAGCCCAGGATGGCGACGCCGGCAACGAAAGTCGGATTGCGCAGGAAGGCGCGCCAGCGGCGGCCTTTGCGCGGCGGCGCGCGGCTGCCGACGTCGGTCAAAGGTGCGGAGGGCAGCGGCACGGCGGTCACATCGGTGAGGTCGGGCACGCTCATCTCAGGCCGCCCCGATGCGCGGATCGAGCCAGGCATGCAGCAGGTCGATCAACATATTGGCCAGGATCACCAGGAAGGACGACATCAGCAGAACGCCCAACAGGATCGAGAAATCGCGGGCCAGCACGGCTTCCAGCGCCAGCCGGCCCATGCCGGGCCAGCCAAACAGCGTCTCGACGACGACGGCGCCGCCCAGCAGGTTGCCGAGATGCATGCCGGCCACCGTGGTCACCGGGATCAGGGCGTTGCGCAGGGCATGGCGCAGCTGGATGAAGAACGGATGCAGCCCCTTGGCATGTGCCGTGCGCATGAAGTCCTGACGCTGCACTTCCAGCATGGCCGCGCGCGTGAGCCGGGCATAGACGGCGACGAAGAACGAGGCGAGCGCCAGTGCCGGCAGCACGAGATGGGCCAGGCGGTCGCCGATGGCGTCAAAGACGCCAAAATTGGCGCCCACGGTCATGCTGCCGTCGCTGGGCAGCCAGCCGAGTTTGACCGAGAACAGCACCACGGCCATCAGCCCGACCCAGAAGCCCGGCATGGAATAGAACAGCAGGACCACGACCGAGAGCACGCGGTCGGGCCAGCGCCCGGCCCAGGCCGCCATGACCGATCCCGCGGCAATGCCAAGAATCAGGGCGAAACTGAGCGCCGTCACCATCAGAATCAGCGTACCCGGCAGCCGCGCCATGATCATGTCGGCGACCGGCATGTTGTAGCGCGGCGAGTAGCCGAGATCGAAGCGCACGAGATGGCCGAGGAAATTCATCAGCTGCGTCAGCACCGGCTGGTCGAGGCCGAAACGTTCGCGCAGCGCCGCCATGGTCTCGGCCGTCGCTATCCCCGATTCGGAGGCGATCACGTCGGCGGCGTCGCCCGGCATGAGCTGCAGCAGCAGGAAGTCGAGCACGATGATGCCAAGGATGGTCGGCACGGCATGCAGCGTCGTGCGCTTCAGGCTTGCCGCGACGCGGCGTCCCATCCTCACGATGAAAGCCTACGCATCGAGCCAGACGCGCGACATGTTGCCTTCGACGCCGTCGGCGGTCGGTGAATCGTCACGCACGCGCTTGTTCTTGATCGTGAGGTAAAGCGGCGAATAGAGGCTGACGTCGGGCAGCTCGGCGCCGACGATCTTCTGGAACTCGAAGAACATCGCCTTGCGCTTCGCCGGATCGATCTCGACCGCGGCGCCCTCCAGCAGGGCATCGACCTTGGGGTTGTTGTAGTTCGAGGCGTTCGAGAAGGGCACGCCCTTCTTGAAGTTTTTCGACCAGTAGATGCGCTGTACGCCGACCGTCGGGTCGAACAGGTTCGAGTGACCGTTGTAGCACATGTCGAATTCGCGGTCGGTGTAGACGCGCTTGGTGAAGGCCGAGATATCGGCGGCGCGGATATCGACGGCAACGCCGATGCGGCTCAAGGAGGCGCGGATGAACTCGCAGGTGCGCCGGCCATCGTCGCCGATCGGATTGTAATCCATCGGCACCTTGAAGCGCGTCTTGTTGGTGCCACGTGGATATCCGGCCTCGTCGAGCAGCGCTTCCGCCTTCTTGAGATCGAAGGCATAGGGGCTGGGCGAGGGATCGTGGAATTCCTTGAGGCCGGGCGCGACCGGCGAATGGGTGACCGTGCCGTAGCCATAGACCACGGCCTTGAGCAGCGCGGCGCGGTCGATGGCATGAGCCACGGCCTGGCGCACTTTCAGGTTCTTGAAGAACTGGCTGTCGAAATTGAACTGCAGGCATTGCACGTTATAGGAGTAGCTCGTGCCGTCGGTCTCGAAGACGATATGCGGCAGCTTCTTCAGGCGTTCGAGATCGGCCAGCGCCACCGGCGTGCGATAGCCGATATCGGCCGAACCGTTCTCGAAGGCGACAGAGCGCGCGCCGCTGTCGCTCAGGAACTTGCAGACCATGCGGTCGATATGCGGCAGCGACTTGTCCCAGTAATCGGGATTGCGCTCGAACATGACGTGGCTGCCGCGCACCCATTCCTTGAACTTGTAGGGGCCGGTGCCGATGGGCGCGTTGCCGTTGGGATTGGCCAGCGGATCGGTGCCTTCATAGATGTGCCTGGGCATCATCGGCGCCTCGGCCGCGCACAGCGCCTTGATGAGATAGGGCGCGGGCTTGCTGAGCTCGATGATCGCCGTCAACGGATCGGGCGTCTTCACTTCCGTGACATTGGCGAAGGTATTGCGGCCGCGCGGATGCACCGTCTTGAGCAACTGGATCGAATAGGCGACGTCGGCCGAGGTGAAGGGCTTGCCGTCGTGGAACTTCACGTTGGGCCGCAGCTTGAAGGTGTAGCTCTTGCCGTCGGCGCTGATCGACCATTCGGTCGCGAGCTGCGGGCGCGGCTTGATGTCGTAATCGTATTCCAGCAGGCCTTCCGTCACCTTGCCGCTGTTGGTCAGCGCCGGCGTACCCACGGTGGTGAGCGCCACCAGCGTCTGGGGCTCGCTGCCCTGCGCGAAGGTGAGCGTGCCGCCCTTCTTCGGTTCGGCAGCCTTGGGCTGGGCGGAGACACCATGACCCAGCAGGGGCAACGTCGACAGGCCTGCGACGGCGGCGCGGCGGGTGATGCGGAATTGCCTGGTCATGTCGATAACCTCCCGGAAACGTGACATCGATCTGGCCGCAGCCTAGCGCGTCGCCCGTCCAGACAAAGCAATATGTGCGCCAGCGACCATCTTTGAACGCTGAATCTACCTAGCGGTACAATGTTGGAATTCTTTTCCGCGCAGGAGCCAATCGTAGAAGAATATAAGAATTCCCTGGCGGCACCCTGTGCCAAGATGAGGGACGCCGGACAGACCGGCGACAGAAAGGTTCGTGAGATGGCTCTACCGGCAGCAACGCTCGACCATGTGGTGATCAACGCCCGCGACGATATGGACAAGGCTGCGGACACCTACCGCGCGTTGGGCTTCACCTTGACCGAGCGGGGCTATCACTCGCTGGGCTCAATGAACCATCTTGCCATGTTCGGCACCGATTATCTCGAGCTGATCGCCATTCCCAAGGGCGCCACCAGCGGCCGCATGGACCTGCTGCAGTTTCCCGCCGGTCTCAACGGCCTGGTCTTCGGCAGCGAGGACTCGACGGTCACCTATAACGAGCTGACCAAGGCCGGCGTGCCGATCGAGGCGCCAGTCGAGTTCACGCGCCCGGTGAAATTCACCGGCGGCGAGGGCGACGCACGCTTCCGCACCGTGCGCATGAAGGCAGGCGTCGTGCCCTATGGCCGCGTCTATTACTGCCATCACTTCACGCGCGACCTGGTGTGGCGCGACGAGTGGCGGCATCACGCCAACGGTACCGTCGCCGTGGCCCGCGCCCTGATCGTCGAGCCCGATCCCGCCGCCGCCGCCAAGCTCTATGCCGACATGTTCGGGCCGGACAATGTGCGCGACATCAAGGGCGGCAAGACCGTCGTCGTCGGCAATTCGCGCTTCGACATCGTCACCGAAGCGACCCTGAAGGCCGAGTTCGGCGATTGCGCGCCCGATCCGGAAGGCCGCAAGGCCTATATGGCCGGCCTCACCTTCCGCACCGTGTCGCTGGCCCGGGTGGCGCGGACTTTGCAGGACGGCAAGATCGCGGGCGTCGTGCGCGACGACAAGCGCGTCGTCGTGCCGGCCAAGCAGGCGTTCAACGCCATTCTGGAGTTCATCGAATAGCATGCAGTACTACGAGTGCTACGCCGCCAGCTACGCGGTGGCGCGGCAGAAATTCCTCGATTCAGCCGCCGCGGCGGGTGCTACCACGCGCTCCTTCCTCCACCCGGACAGGAAGGCGCCGGAGGGTGGGCCGCTGGCCATCGACGTTGCCTGCTTCGGCGACCCCAAGGCCGCGCGGCAGGCGCTGTTCCTCAGCGGCACGCACGGCCAGGAGGGCTTCTCCGGCTCGGCGGTCCAGATCGGCTGGATGAAGAGCGGCGGGCCGGCGAAGGTGCCGGCCGGGGTGGGTGTCGTGCTGGTGCATGGCCTCAATCCCTACGGCTTCGCGCATTTCACGCGTACCACCGAGAACAACGTCGATCTCAACCGCAACTTCATCGACCGCGCCAGCTCGGCGCCGGAAAACCCGCATTACGAGACGCTGCACGAAGACCTCAAGATCCGCGACTGGACCGAGGCCGAGAATGCCCGCGTCGACAAGGCGATGGGCGCCTTCACCGACAAGCACGGCCGCGACGCGCTGTTCGACACCTTGGCGCGTGGCCAGTATCGGCACCCCGACGGCCTGATCTTCGGCGGCGCCGATCGCGAATGGTCGAACCGCACGCTTGAAACCATCATCCAGGAAATCCTCTCTCCGGCCGAGAGGGTTGCCTTCATCGACTGGCACACCGGCATCGGCGACTACGGCAAGCCGTTCTTCCTCTGCTTCAACGATGCAGGCGGGCCGATGTTCGCCAAGGCCTGCGACTGGTGGGGCAAGGAAAATGTAGACGGCGTGAAGCCGCACGGCATGGAGCGCCCGCAGTACACCGGCCTGGTCTTCCACGGCGTGCAGCGCTTCCTCGGCAATCGCGAGATGTGTGGCGCGGTGATTGAATTCGGCACGCGCGGCGTCGGCATGCGCCGCGTCCTGCGCCTCGACCAGTGGCTGCGCCGGCAGACCGACCTCGACGCAGACACACGCGCGACGCTGCAGGCCGACATGATGGATGCCTTCTGCCCCTTCGACGGCACCTGGCGGCAGGACACGCTGCGCAGCGGATTGAAACTCACGGATCAGGCAATCGCGGGACTGGCGTCATGGTAACGATCAAGTACGACAACCAGGGCGACGCGATCTCGCGCGACGTGCCGCGCGAGGCGATTGCGCTGATCGATGCCGGCGGCAACGGCAGCGAACGCACCTATACCTATGGCGATATCGTGCGCCTGAGCGGCGCCGTGGCGCGCGGTCTCCAGAAGCGCGGGCTGCAGCGCGGCGATCGAGTGGCCATCCTGTCGGCCAACCGGGCCGAGCTACTGCTGACCTTCCTCGGCACCATGCAGGCAGGCTTCGTCGCTGTGCCGGTGAACTACAAGCTGCCGGCGGAAACCGTGGCCTATATCGTGGGCGACTGCGACGCCAGGCTTGTGATCGGCGACGATGCGCGCCTGCCGCTGGCGCCGGAAAGCGTCCCGAAGATCTCCTTCGACAAGGACTTCGCGGCCTTCCTCGACGAAGGCCCCTTCACGCCGCTCAAGATGGCGCCCGAGGAACCGGCGATGTTCCTCTACACCTCGGGCTCGACGGGCCGGCCCAAGGGCGTGGTGCTGTCGCATTATTCGCATCTCTGGGCGATCGCCCAGCGCGTGCGCCGTCCGGTGCCGCAGGGCCAGCGCTCGCTGGTCGCCGCCCCGCTCTATCATATGAATGGTCTCGCCATGTGCCAGACCACGCTGCACCAGGGCGACACCATCGTGCTGCTGCCGCAGTTCACGACAAAGGGGTATATCGAGGCCGCCGCCCGGCACCGCGTGGCCTTCCTGACCTCCGTGCCGACCATGATCGCCATGATGCTGCGTGACCGCGAGACGCTGGCCGCCAACGACCTCTCGGCCGTCGAGGCGGTGCGCATGGGTTCGGCGCCGATCACGCAGTCGCTGATCGACCAGGTGCGCGGCGTGTTTCCCAAGGCCCTGATCGGCAACGGCTACGGCACCACCGAGGCCGGGCCCGTGGTCTTCGGCCCGCATCCCAAGGGCATCCCGCAACCCGAGCTTTCGACCGGCTATCCGCACCCCGATGTGCAGCTGCGCCTGATGAAGGACGGCAAGGAAGTGCAGGAAGAAGGCGAGCTCCACATGAAGTGCGGCGCGCTGATGACGCACTATCACAAGCTGCCGGCGAAGACCGCCGAGGTCATGACGCCGGACGGTTACTACCGCACCGGCGACGTCTTCCGCCGCGACGAAAACGGCTTCTTCTATTTCGTCGGCCGCGTCGACGACATGTTCGTCTGCGGCGGCGAGAACATCTATCCCGGCGAAGTCGAGAAGATGCTGGAACGCCATCCCGGCATCCACCAGGCCGCCGTCATTCCGGTGCCCGACGAGTTGAAGGGCCACAAGCCCGTCGCCTTCGTCGTAAAAGCCGTCGGCGCCGATGTCGACGAGCAGGCCATAAAGACCTATTCGCTGGCCAATGCGCCGGCCTATCAGCACCCGCGCCGTGTCTTCTTCGTCGACGAGATGCCGCTGGCCGGCACCAACAAGATCGACAAGCGCGTGCTCGCCAAACAGATTCCAGCCGGAGGAGATCTCTAAAAATGAAAGCAGCCGTCGTTCGCGCCCATGGCGGGCCCGAAGCCCTCGCCTTCGAGTCCAACTTTCCCGATCCGACGCCCGGCGAAGGCGACGTCATCGTCGCGGTGAAGGCATCGTCGCTGAACTACCACGACGTCTTCACCCGTCGCGGCATGCCCGGCATCAAGGTGCCGATGCCCGCCATCATGGGCCTCGATGTCGCCGGCGAAATCGCCGAGGTCGGCGCGGGCGTCACCGGCTGGAAGAAAGGCGACCGCGTCCTGGTCGATCCGATCAACCGCGTCGAAGGCGGGTTGATGGGCGAGACGGTGCATGGCGGCCTGGCCGAACTCTGCAAGGCGCGCGCCCATCAGCTCATCAAGATTCCCGAGGGCGTGAGCTTCGCCGATGCCGCCGCCTTGCCCGTGGCCTATGGCACGGCACTGCGCATGATGGTGACCAACGGCCATGTCGCGAAGGGCGAGAAAGTGTTGATCCTGGGCGCCTCCGGCGGCGTCGGCGTGTGCTGCCTGCAGCTTGCCAAGCTGGCGGGCTGCGAGGTCATCGCCTGCGCCGGCACCGATACCAAGGCCGAGCGCCTGGCCGAGCTCGGCGCCGACAAGACGATCAACTACATCGAAAAGGATTTCATGAAGGAAGTCTTCTCGATGTACGGCAAGCCGACGCGGCGCGGTGGCGGCACCGATCTCGGCATGGATGTCGTGGTCAATTACACCGGCGGCGACACCTGGGTGAAATCACTGAAGACGCTCAAGGTCGGCGGACGCTTGCTGACCTGCGGCGCCACGGCGGGCTACGCGCCGACCGAGGACATCCGCTTCATCTGGACCTTCGAGCTCAAGATCCTCGGCTCCAACGGCTGGATGCGCAGCGACATCGAGAAGCTCCTCGAGCTGGTACAGAGCGGCAAGCTCAAGGTTCTGGTCGACAAGATCTACAAGCTCGAGGATGCCCGCGAGGCCCTGCGCGTCATCGAAGACCGCGAAGTCTTCGGCAAGATCGTGGTGGCACCATGAGCCCGGAAAAGAGCGCCGAAAAGGAAGCCAGGCCCGTGCCGCTGACCGGCGGTGAATTGCAGGCGATGCTCGACCATTCGCCCTTCATCGCCTTCCTCGGCCTCAAGGTCACCGAGGCCGATCCGGTGAAGGAGCAGGTCACCATGACCTGCGCCATGCGGCCGGAATTCGAGCGCGGCGCCGGCACCGGGCAATGGCATGGCGGGCCGATCGCGGCGATCATCGATACGGTCGGCGACTATGCGCTGATCATGGCGCTGCGCCGCGGCCTGCCGACCATCAACTTCCGCGTCGATTACCTGCGGCCCTCGATCAAGACTTCGCTCACCACGACGGCGCGCGTGCGTCGCGCCGGCAAGAGCGTCGGGATCGTCGATGTCGACGTGTTCAACGACCAGAAACAGTTGGTCGCCATCGGCAGGGCGACCTACTCGACGCTTCAGGGCTGACCGCGCGGCGTCGTACATGGAACGCAATTTGCTTCATCGGGGATATCGGAGGGCATCATGAGAAACGACAGCAATCGAGTGACGCGGCGCGTTTTCGGAGTCGGCGTCGTGACCGCCAGCCTGGCCGGTTTCACACCGGCACGCGCCCAGGGCACACCCAAGCGCGGCGGCACCCTGGTCGCGACCTGGGGCGGCGGCGAACCACAGGCCTGCTACGTGCCGGCAGGCGGCGGGTCGAGCCCGACCTTCTCTTCGTCCAAGCTGTTCGAGCGCCTGGGCAATCGCCAGATGGACGGCAAATTCGTAGGCGAGCTGGCGGAGAGCTGGAAGCCCTCTGCCGACTTCACGTCGTACACCATCAAAATCCGCAAGGGCGTGAAATTCCATGACGGCAAGGACATGACCGTCGACGACGTCGTCTACTCGATCAGCGAGATCTGGAAGAAGTACGCCGCCGCCTCGGCCATGACCGACTTCGTGAGTGCCGAGGCGCCGGACGCCGATACGGTTGTGGTCAAGTTCGCCAAACCCACGCCGGAGTTCTTCTTCTCCTCGCTGCTCTGCGGCAACGTCAACTATATCGTGCCCAAGCATGTCTATGCCGGCAGCGATCCCGTCACCAACCCGGCGAACAACGCGCCGATCGGCACCGGCCCGTGGAAGTTCAAGGAGTGGGTGCGCGGCAGCCACTTCGAGTATGTGAAGAACGATACCTACTGGCGCAAAGACCTTCCCTACATGGACCGGCTGATCATCCGCTACATACGCGATCCGGCCGGGCGCGCGGCCGCCATGGAAGCGGGCGACGTCCATATGGGCGTGTTCAATCCGGTGCCGCCGCCGGACATCAAGCGATTGACCGGTACCGGCAAGTTCGTGGCCACGCCCAAGGGCTATGAGGAAAGCGTGTGGTCGACCACGCTCGAGTGCAACATGCGCAATCCGGTCTTCGCCAAGCGCGAAGTGCGTCAGGCGATGTTTCATGCCATCGACCGCAACTTCCTCGCCAAGACGATCTACTACGGCTATGCGCGGCCCGGTACCGGGCCGATCTATTCGCCGAACAAGGAATTCTTTACCGCCGAAACATTCAAGACCGACTTCGATCCCAAGAAAGCCGCTGTCCTGCTCGATGCCGCGGGCTTTCCCAAGAAAGCCGACGGCAAGCGCTTTGCCGTCAACCTGCTGGCCGCCGGCTGGTTCACCGAGAACGGCAAGATCGGCGCCTATGTGAAGCAGGCGCTGGAAGACGTCGGCATCGCCGTCAATCTTTCGGTGCCCGACCGCCCGACCTCGATCAAGCGCATTTATACCGACTACGACTTCGACATGGCGATCTCCAACCAGGCCAATCCGTCGGAGCCGGTGCCCTCGACGACCCAATACTTCACGACCGACGGCATCAAGAAGGGCGTGCCGTTCCGCAACGCCAACGGCTACTCCAACCCCGAAGTTGACGCCCTGGTCGAGAAGGTCAAGGTCGAAACCGATCCCGCCAAGCGCAAGGCGCTGGTCGTTGAGTTCCAGAAGATCGTCTCGGGGGAAGCACCGCTGCTGCCGCTGCTCGAACTCGAATCGATCACCGTGGCCAGCACCAAGGTGCAGAACCACTCGAACGATCCCAACTACCTCGCCGCGACCTGGTACGACATATGGCTGGCGAGCTAGCTTCGCCCGCCGCCTCGCCTCGCCTCACACGCGGCTCCTCGCGCCGCGTGGCGGCCCTCAGACTTCTGCGGCGACGGCTGATCCAGGCCGTACCGCTGATGCTGGGCGTGGTGGTCATCAATTTTATTTTGATCCAGCTCGCCCCCGGCAGCTTCCTCGAGCTGATGACGGCCGAGAACCAGGTGAGCGACCCGGCAACGATCGACCTCCTGCGCAAGACCTACGGCCTCGAGGACCCGGTCTGGCTGCAGCTTCTGAAGTACATCTGGGCGCTGATGCGCTTCGATTTCGGCTTCTCCTACCGGCAGAACCTGCCGGTGATCGAGGCGATCTGGATCCACTTGCCGGCAACGCTGCTGCTGATGGTCTCAAGCATCGCACTGGCGCTGACCGTTGGCGTCGTGGCCGGCGTGGTGGCCTCGGTCAAGGTTCGAACCTTCTGGGACAGTCTGGTGTCGGTGGCCGCCATGTTCTTCTACGCCGCCCCGAGTTTCTGGCTCGGCATCATGATGATCGTGCTGTTCTCGGTGAAGCTCGGCTGGCTGCCGGTGGGCGGCATGATGAACATCGGCGGCACGGGGAGCGCTGCGGGCGGCGTGCTCGACATCCTGCGCCACTTGCTGCTGCCGACCCTGGCGCTCGGCCTGTTCTATGCCGCGATCTACACCCGCGTCATGCGCTCCTCGATGCTGGAGGTGGCGCAGCTCGACTTCGTGCGCACGGCCCGCGCCAAGGGCCTCAGCCGCACCAAGGTCACGATCAACCATGTGCTGCGCAATGCGCTGCTGCCCGTCGTCACCATCCTCGGCGTGCAGATGGGCACCGTGCTGGCCGGCAGCGTGGTGATCGAGAGCGTCTTTTCCTGGCCTGGTATCGGCTCGCTGCTCTTCGACTCGGTGTCCTCGCGCAACTACCCGGTCGTGCTCGGCATCATGGTGCTGGGCTCGCTGGTGGTGATCGCAGCCAATATCGCCGTCGACTTGATCTACATGTGGCTCGATCCGCGCATCGAGATCCGCTGATGCAGCGCTTTGCCTTCCTGTCGCGTTTCGCACGCAACCGCGGCGCCCTGGCCGGCGCGGTCCTGATCCTGGTCGTGGCGCTGATGGCCCTGCTGGCACCGCTGCTCTTCCCGGTCGATCCGCTGCGCATCGTCGGCGCGCCCGAGCTCTGGCCGGGCGAGGATCCGGATTTCCCGCTCGGCACCGATTCGCTCGGCCGCAACATGCTGGCGATGATCGTCCATGGCGCGCGCGCCACCTTGCTGATCGGCCTCTTCGCCTCGGCCGTGGCCACCCTGATCGGCGTCGGCGTCGGCGCCACCGCCGGCTATTTCGGCGGCTGGGTCGACGAGATCGTGATGCGCGCGGCCGAGCTCTTTCAGACCATTCCCAATCTGATCTTCGTGCTGACCATCGTCGTTATCCTGGGCTCGACGCTGTCCAATATCGTCATCGCCATCGGCGTGGTGAGCTGGACGCCGATCGCGCGCATGACTCGCGCCGAGTTCCTGTCGCTGCGCGACCGCGAATTCGTGCAAGCCTGCCGCTCCATGGGCATGGGCGATCTGCGCATCATCGTCACCGAAATCCTGCCCAACGCCCTGCCGCCGGTGATCGTGCTGTCCTCGCTGGTGGTGGCCGGCGCCATCCTCTTCGAATCGGCCATCTCTTTCCTTGGCCTCGGCGATCCCAATGTCGCGAGCTGGGGCCGGCTGGTCGGCGACGGACGCCAGCTCATCCGCAGCAGCTGGTACATCTGCGCGATTCCCGGTGTGGCCATCATGATCACCGTGCTCTGCCTCAACCTGATCGGCGACGGGCTGAACGACGCCCTCAATCCCAAGCTCAGGGACCGCTAGGACATGGCGGCGCCCCTTCCTCTCGAAATCATCGGCCTGCAAACCACATTGTTCACGCGCGGCGGCGCGCTGAAGGCGGTCGACGGGCTGTCGCTCTCGGTCGGCGCCGGCGAGACGGTGGCGCTGGTGGGCGAGTCGGGCTGCGGCAAGTCGCTGTCGGCACTGTCGGTCATGCGTCTGCTGCCCGATCCGCCGGCCCGCATCGTCGGTGGATCGGTGAAGCTCAATGGCCGGGACATCGTGCCCCCGCCGGAGGAGGCCATGCTCGGCATCCGCGGCAAGGAGATCGGCATGATCTTCCAGGACCCGATCAGCTCGCTCAATCCCGTCGCCACGGTCGAGAAGCAAATCGTCGAAGTGCTGATGACCCATACCCCGCTCGGCCGCCGGCAGGCCCGCCTGCGCGCACAGGAGCTGCTCGAACTGGTCGGCATGCCCGATGCCGGCCGCCGGCTCGACGCCTATCCGCACCAGCTCTCCGGCGGCATGTGCCAGCGCGTCGTCATCGCAATGGCCATCGCCTGCAGCCCCGCGGTGCTGATCGCCGACGAGCCGACCACGGCGCTCGACGTCACGGTGCAGGCCCAGGTGCTGTCCTTGCTGAAAAAACTGCAGGCCGATGCCGGCATGGCCATGGTCTTCATCACCCACGACCTCGGTGTCGTGGCCGAAACCGCCGACCGCGTCGTGGTGATGTATGCCGGCCGCAAGGTCGAGGAAGCGAGCGTCGACGATCTCTTCGAGACGCCGCTGCACCCCTATACGGCGGGCCTGATCGGCGCCACGCCGACACCCGGCGCCGAACGCGCGGCGCGGCTGGCCGATATCCCCGGCATGGTGCCCGCGCTCCATGCCCTGCCGGAAGGCTGCGCCTTCGCGCCGCGCTGCACGCGCGTGATGGACCGTTGCCGGAAGGAACAGCCGCAGCTCACCCAGCCGGCGCCGGGCCGCCTCGTCGCCTGCTTCGCCGCCGAACAGGGCGCTGTCTGATGGCCGCCCTGCTCTCGCTGCGCAACGTGCAGGTGAGCTTCAACACGGCGGCCGGTACCGTGCGTGCCGTGAACGGCGTCAGCCTCGACCTCGACGTCGGCGAAACGCTCGGGCTGGTGGGCGAATCGGGTTGCGGCAAGTCCACGCTGGGCAAGGCCATCATGAAGCTGGTGCCGGTGGCCGGTGGTGAAATCCGCGTCGAAGGCGTCGATATCGCGCCACTGAGCGGCCGCGCCCTCACCGACATGCGCCGCAAGGTGCAAATGATCTTCCAGGACCCCTACGGCTCGCTCAATCCGCGCTCCAGTGTCGGCCGCAGTATCGGCCAGCCGCTCGCCCTGGCCGGCTGGAAGGACAATGCCATCCGCGAGCGCGTCGACACGCTGCTGCGCTGGGTCGGCCTGCCGTCCGAGGCCAAGCAGCGCTACCCGCACGAGTTCTCCGGCGGTCAGCGCCAGCGCATCGGCATCGCCCGCGCACTCGCCCTCAGCCCCAAGCTCATCATCTGCGACGAGCCCGTCTCCGCCCTCGACGTCTCGGTACGCGCCCAGGTCATCAACCTGCTGGAAGACCTCAAGGCCGAGTTCGGCGTCTCGTACCTCTTCATCAGCCATGACCTCTCGGTGGTCGAGCACATCGCCGATCGCGTCGCCGTCAGGTATCTCGGCACCATCGTCGAGGCCGGCGGCCGCGCCCAGATTTGGCGCCAGCCCCAGCACCCCTACACCAAGGCCCTGCTTGAAGCCGCACCCATCGCCAATCCCAAGGCCGCCCGTGCCCGCCAGCGCACCGTCCTGCAGGGCGAGCTGCCGAGTCCGCTCAATCCCCCGGCAGGCTGCCCCTTCCATTCACGCTGCCCGATCGCCCAGGACCGCTGCCGGGCCGAGAAGCCGATGCTGCGCACGGTCGGCAATGGCGCGCAAGCGGCGTGCCATTTTGTCTGAATTGACTATATTGAACCCATGCTTCAGCGCTTCCTGACCGCTCTCGCCATCCTGGCGTTCGCCTCGCCCGCGATGGCGCAGAGCATGGACTTCGCCTGCCCGGCGCCCGACACCACCATCACCTTCGACAGCGGCATAAAAGCCGTGGCGCGCGGCAAGGAGGGCGGCGACTGCCTGATGGAGACGGTCGGCGCCAAGCCCTTCCGCATGCGCGGCCTGCTGATGGCCAACCCCGGCCCCGATGGCAGCGACACGACCGCCCTGCTCGCCGACCTGCGACTCGAGCGGCTGTTTCCCCTTACCGTCGGCAAACGCATCGAGGCCAAGCATTCCAACGCCAAGGGAAGCTGGGATTACATCCTCACGGTCGCGCGCACCCAGCCGCTGCAAATTCCTGGCGGCGCGCTTCATGACACCTTCGTCGTGGAAATGACCGAGCAGGCGACCAGCGGTCCCTACCGCTCGATCTCGCGCTGGTGGATCTCGCCCAAGGCGAACTACCTGCTGCGCTACGATTTCAGCGATAGCAACAACCGCAGCAACCGCGCGCTGGTGACGGAAATCTCGAACTAGACCGCCGTCGCCGGATCGTTATTGGCGCCGCAGATCAGGATGCCGACGCGCTCGTTGGCGGCTGGCACGTAAACGCCCGATAACAGCGCCGCGAGGCTCGTCGCACCGGATGGCTCGGCAATGAGGCGCAGCTCTTCCCATAGCATGTGCTGGGCATTACGCACCGCTTCGTCGGTGACGAGCAGCGCCTCCTTCACCAGCTTCTTGGCGATCTCGAAATTGGGCGTGCCGATCAGGCTGGCGCCCAGCGCATCGGCGGCGATGCCGGAAATCTTCACCTCGACCGGCTTGCCGGCCTTGCGCGCCTCGAACAGCGTCGCCGTGCCTTCGGTCTCAACGGCGACGATCTTCGTCGCCGCCCCGATCGCCGTGGCGCAGCCCGCGATCAGCCCGCCGCCGCCGACGGCCACCAGCAGCGTGTCGAACTTCGCCTGCTCGGCGAATTCCAGTGCCACCGAACCCGCCCCGGCGAACACGACCGAATCCTCATAGGCATGGACCTTGAGCGCGCCCGTCTCGGCGGCGCGCTTCTCCGAGGCCTCGCGCGCCTGCACATAGACCTCGCCAACCTGATGGACGATGGCGCCGTAGCTCTGAAGGCGCGCCACCTTGGCCGCCGACGACGTGGTCGGCACGAAGATCTCGGCCTTGTGGCCCAGGGCACGGGCGGCATAGGCGACGGCTGCGCCATGATTGCCGCCCGACGCGGCGATCACGCCTGTCGCGGGAACTTCGGTGGAAACCAGCTTGTGAAAGGCGCCGCGGCCCTTGAACGAGCCGCTGACCTGGAGGTGCTCCAGCTTCACCGCCAGCGGCGTCGTCAGGCCGAGCCAGCCGGCGCGCAGCTTGAGCACGGGTGTGCGGCGCACATGCGGGCGGATGCGGTCCCAGGCCGCTTCGACATCCTTGCGCGAAATCATCGGACGGAAACGGCCGAGACGTGGCGCAGGTAGTGGTCGAAGTCGGGCGTATGGGCGCGCGGGTCCTTGGCTTCCTCGTCATAGCGACGCAGGCGCACCGCCTCGGCATAAAGCGGAACGGTGCGGAAGGCATCGATCTCGTCGGCCGACATCAGCCCGCCCTGCAGCTCGAGGCTGCGCACCGAGTCAGGCGCCAGCTTGCCGAAGTAATCGGACTCGGTGCTGCAGAGAAAGCGCTTGGCCGCGACGTGCAGGCGGACCGGCTCGCTCACCTCCGGACCGAAGCGCTTGGCCAGCCATTGGGCACCCAGCTCCTCGTGGCGATCGTCGAGGCCACGCGCGGCAGGATCTTCGCCCAGGTGATGGATCATGTGGCCAACATCGTGCAGCAGTGAGGCCAGCACGGTGGCAGGCGGCGCCTTGTCGGCTTCGGCCAAACTGGCGGCCTGTAGCGCATGCTGAAGCTGGTTGATCTCGCTCAATCCGTAGCGGCGCGTGGCGCGGCCGACGAAAATGTCCAGGAGCTCCTGGCGCAGGGTGTCGCTCATGGTCTCTTATCCACCATGCCCACCGCGCGGAAACCCGGGAATCATGGCGATGGCGTGCTTCAGTGGATCGGGACCCCAGGCGCGCGTCACGAAATCGCCATGCATGTCGAGGCCGCCGCAGGGCGTGAAGGAAAAAGTACCGGGCGCCAGCGAGGCCGGCAGGTTGGCCGCATGGGGGATGCGCCGGATATCGAGCAGCCGCTGCAGCGTGGCATTCTCCTCGCGTGTCGATTCGGTGAAGGCGCTCAGCAGGAAGGATTGCTTGCGGCGGCCCGAAGCCCAGGCGGCGAACTTGTCCTCGTCGCCATAGAGCGCATCCATCAGGACCACGCCGCGAATACGATGCGCCGCACCGCCATGGGAGAGCGCATAGGCCGCCGAGAGATAGCCGCCGCTATAGGCCACGATGACGACGGGCGCGGCATTGAACATCGGGCCAGCGCGCTTGTCGCCGTGCAGGCGCATCAGCCGCTCCGCCGCCTCGTCGATATAGGTAGCGAAATGGCCGGGTTTCCAGAAATTGCCGGCGCTCGAGTCGGCAGCATCGAAGGCGAGCTGCGGCGCCACCAGCGCCACGTTCTGGCCCGACTCGGCCAGTTGGCGCGGCACCGCCTGGCGCGCGATCACATCGCGTTCGAGCGTGGCGCCCTGACCATGGAGATAGAGCACGATCAGCGACGGCTTGGCGGCATCGAAGCCCTGCGGCAGGTAGAGCAGCGAGCGACGGTCGCTATAGGTCGTGTCTTCCCAATAGACATCGCCGCGCAGCGACGTGTGGCCGAGCCGACGGCCTTCGCGCTTGTCGAGGAACGGCTTCTTCGTCTCGGGAATATTGCCGCGATAGGGAAAGGCCGAGGCGTTGAAGGCGACGAGTTGGGTCTTGGCCTCTTTCAACGGCTGCAGGGTCGCCGGCGCGGCAGGAGCCGGTGGCCTGACAGGTGCCTTCGGCGCAGGCGCCTTTGCTGCCGGCGCCTTAGCCGGCGGCTTGCCGCCCTGTGCACGCGCAGCCGTGGGCATCAGCAATACGCCCAGCAGCAGCGCACGGCGCTTCACGCGACCGCTGGCCGCCCACTCCCCATCGCGACGGGGCGGAGCGGCTTCAGCACGGAGAAGAAGGCGGGCAGGGCGATCAGATAGGCAAAGGCACCCATCAGCACGACGGCGGGCAGGCCGAAGCTGGTGGCGACGATCGGCACGAGGGCTGCGCCGATCACCGAGAAGCAGCCGTTGATACCCCAGGCCCACAGGAACATGTGGTCCTTGCCGAGACGGCCGAGCATGGTCATCGCCGTCGGCATGGGGAAGCCCATGAGGAACGCCGGCGGCAGGATCAGCAGCAGGCAGACGACGATGCGTAGCGCATAGGGCAGCGTGCCGGCCCAGTCGAGCGCGTAGTCGATGGTGAAGGCATAGAGCGCCAGGATCGCAAAGATGGCGGCGAAGATCTTCGGCATGACGCTGCGCGCGCGCTCGAGATAGCGCTCCGACAGGAAGCTGCCACAACCCGAGAACACCAGCATGCCGGTGATCAGCACCGAGGCCGAAACCGTGGCATTGGAGAGCGCCAGGATGAAGTGGGAGATCATGCCCACCTCGACGATGATGTAACCCAGCCCCAGGCAGAGGAAATAGATCATCGTGCCGAACTTGCCGGGGTAGCGGCTGAAGATGGTGCGCCAGCCAAAGACCAGCGGGAACAGCACCAGCGTCAGGGCGAAGATCGTGGCGATGCCCAGGGTCGCCCAGAGCAGCAGGTAGCCCCACTCGTCCTGCACCGTCTCAAGACGGTCGGTGAACTTCAGCAGGTCCTTCACCTTGATATAGGCGGCGAAGTAAGGCTGGTGGTTGGTGAGGATGCGGGTGTCGAAGACGTAGTCATCGGCGACCTTCTGCCAGCCGCCGTTGATGTGAAAGTGCCAGGCCAGACGGCCCAGCACTGTCGCGGGCACGCGCGGTACCGTTGGCGCGCCATCCTTGGTAGCTTCGGCGCCCGGCAAACCCGGCGGTGGCTTGTCGTTGGGTTCCTTCTCTTGCGGCGCCGTCGGATCGGCGGGCTCGCCCTCGAAGAAGAACTGGTCGCGGTAGTCCTGCAGCACTTGCGCCAGCTCGGACGTGTCGACCTGCAGGCCGGGCGAATAGATCTCGTCGAAGGACATGGCGCGCGTATGCGCCTGCAGTTTCTTGATGTCCTCGGCGTCGAAGCCGCCGCGCTTGTAGAGAACGGTGGCGGTCGAAAGGTATGAGCCGACGACGAAGAACTTGTCGGCGATCTTGCCGCCGTCGAGTTCACGCGCCGCCGCCGCCATGGTGGCATAGAGCTTCAATACCGACTTGGGCGGCTCTTCCTTGTTCCACAGCGTCACCGAAAGGATGCCACCGTCCTTGAGCGCGCGCATATAGGCGGTCATGGCCTCGCGCGTGTAGGAATACTTCTCGACGATCGAGAAGCCGCCGGGACTCGACAGGCCCGCCGAATCGGCCAGCGACAGGTCGACGATGTCATACTTGTTCTTGGTGTTGGCGACGAAGAGACGACCGTCATAGTCGATGACGGTGATCTTCGGGTTGCGCAGCACATCGTTGGTGAAGGCGCGCAGGCCCGGGTCATCGCGGAACGCCGTCAGCACCGCCGGATTGACCTCGGCCTCGGTGACATGCTTCGAGCCCGACTTGAGTGCCACCGCCGTCGAGATGCCGCCGCCGAACTGGACCACGAAGGTCTCCGGCTCGGCCTTCAGCACAAAGGGGTAGAACATCGGCAGGTAGCGGAAATAAGGCGTCTCCTCGGCCGGCAAATCCTTGATAACGCCCGAGGGGCCTTCGGAATCGACGTAGAGGCCGAGATAGGCGTTGGCTGGCATGTTCTTGAGATTGAACGCGGCGTTGTCCGACTGGCCCGGCGCGAAATGCAGGTAGGAGCTGGAATAGACTTCCATGTAGCCGAAGGGCGAGGCGCGCTCGTAGGTGCGGACGGCGTCGGGGAATTTCCGCGCGTAGGCAACACCCTTGTAGTCGGAGACGGCGAGCTTGGAGATGCCGAGCGTTCCCGGCAGCGCGTAATGCGCCGCGGCAGCCAGGATGGCGACGCCGATAATCGTCAGGATGCCGCGACGGTCGCCCAGCGCCACGAACCACAGGATGCCGCCGGCGAGCCAGAGGATCAGCGGCGCCATGATGAGGTCGTCGGGCTTGAAGACGTACATGGCCAGCAGTACGGAAAGGCCGCACATGCCCGAGCCGACGAGATCGGCGAAGTAGACGCGGTTGAAGGTCTTCTGCGCCTTGAGGAAGATGACGCCGAGATAGAGCGCGCCGGCCAGGAACGGCAGGAAATAGAGCACGAAGTTGGCGAGCAGGCGCCACTTCTGCATCGGATCGGAGATCAGGAAGATGGCGTTGAACGGCACCTGCTGGGCGATCAGGTTGCAGGCCACCATCAGCGGCCCGAAGGCGAGCAATGCGCCCTTCACCGCGCCTTTCCAGCGCTTCTCGAACCAGCCCTTGCCGACGCACATGACGGCGCTGGTCAGGCCGAAGCCGAACATGGCGAGGCTCACCACCAGCGAGCCGAAATGCGCCCAGCTGCCGACGGAGAAGACACGCATGATGCCGATCTGCAGCGCGATAATGCTGCCGGCGACGAGTCCGACGGACAAATAGAACGCGAGCGGCGGGCGATGGTCGAGATCGACCGTAACAGTCAAGGGGGGCTCCGTTTCTGTTGGGCCGTCGTTGCGGCCGAGTGGGGCCGCGCGTGCATAGCGCGCGGCCCTCTCGTTTTAATCAGTCGGCGCGAGCCGGCTTTAGCGGTTATGCGTGCCGACGATCTTCTCGCCGTCGAGCTTGGTGAACGGCACGAAGGGAACGATCTTGCCGCCGTAGATGTCCTCGCGGCTGGTCGTGATCGAACCGTCGGACCCTTGCGTCTTGGCAACCTTGAGCACGCGCTGAGCACCCGGCGGGCCGACCGGAATGACCATGACGCCACCCGGCTTGAGCTGCTGCAGCAGCGGCGGCGGTACGTGATCGATGCCGCAGGTCACGATGATCTTGTCGAACGGGCCGTTCTCTTCCCAGCCGTAATAGCCGTCCGCGATCTTGCTCTTGATGTGCTTGAACTCGGTGTAGCCCTTGTCGATCAGCTTGTCGTAGAGCGCGCGCGTGCGGTCGCCCAGCGGCTTGATGATCTCGATGGTGAAGGCGTTCTCGGTGAGGTTGGCGATGTACGCCGACTGCACGCCCGACCCGGTGCCGATCTCCAGCACCTTCTCGCCGCGCTTGACGTCGATGACGTTGGTCATGCGGCCCTGCAGATGCGGGCCCGACATGGTCACGCCATAGCCGATATCGAGGAAGTTGTGCTCATAGGCGCGCTTGTAGATCGCCGGATTAACGGAGGCGAACTCCTCGCGCGGCGTCAGCAGGAAGGCGCGGATGGTCTTGGCGTCCCAGATGTCCTTGTTCTTGAGCACGGCCTGGAAGCGATCCCAGCGCTGGCCGAGGAAACTCGGATCCTCGCCGCGACCCTTGCCCCAGGCGATGAAGTTATCGCGGCTATCGGTCGGTGGATTCAGATCCCAGCTGTAGGGCTTGATGGTGGCGGCCATAACCGGCGTGGCTAGGCTGGCGGCGGCAATGCTCGCCGTCAGCGCCGCGGTGCCGGAGACGAAGCTGCGTCTCTTCAAAATATCCTCCTTGGCGCGGGCCCTTACAGGGGGTGAAAACGGGTCACCGCGCGATGGAGTAGATACGGGAAATGTGGCGGATTTGCCAGTGCAGCGGGGTCGCGGCCCATGTTACCTCTCGGACAATGAATTAACGTCTGGGAGGACGAGAAATGACCCTGCGCCTGACCCGCCGCGCCGCCTTGGCTACCCTGCCCGCCATCACCATCCTGTCGTCCGGCGCCCGGGCGCAGGCTGCCTGGCGGCCGACCCAGGGCATGAAGATCGTTGTCCCGGCGGCTCCCGGCGGCACCACCGACATCGTTGGCCGCCTCCTCGCCGCCCATCTCCAGACAGCCTGGGGCCAGTCCTGCGTGGTCGACAACAAGTCCGGCGCCGGCGGCGTCATCGGCTCGGCCGAGGTCGCCAAATCCACCCCCGATGGCCACTCCATCCTGATGGGCAATATCGGGCCGCAATCCATCGCCTATTCGCTCTACCGCAACATGCCCTACAAGCCCGAGGGCCTGATCGCGGTGTCCTGCGTCATCACCGCGCCCAACGTGCTGGTGGTCCATCCCTCGGTGCCGGCCAAGACCGTGCCGGAGTTCGTCGCCTGGCTGAAGCAACAGGACGGCAAGGCCTCCTACGCCTCCTCCGGCACCGGCCAGTCGCCGCATCTCTCAGGCGCTTGGTTCCAGCAGCTCACCGGCACCAAGATGACCCATGTGCCCTATCGCGGCGCGGCCCCGGCGCTGAACGACCTGCTGGCCGGCGTGACGCATTGCTTCTTCGACAACCTGACGACCAGCGTCGAGTTCATGCGGGCGGGCAAGCTCCGCGCCCTCGGCCTGACCTCGGCGCAGCGCAATCCCCTCACCCCCGAGCTGGTGCCGATTCGCGACACCATGCCGGAGCTGAAACCCTTTGACGTCTCGACCTGGTTCGGCGTCTTCCTGCCCGCCGGCACGCCCAAGCCGATCGTCGAGGCGCTGAACGCCGAGATGAAGGTCTGGCTCGACGATGCCAAGACCAAGGAGCGCTTCAGCGGCATGGCGGGCTTCCCGGCCTATGGTACGCCGGCGCAGTTCGAGACCTTCGTCAAAGGCCAGATCGCCCAATGGAAGGGCGTGATCGACAAGGAAGGCCTGCAGCTCGACGTCAACTAGATCGCTACATGATCTGGTTCACGACGCCGCCATCGACGCGCATGGCCGCACCCGAGGTGCCAGAGGCCGCTTCGCTGCAGAGATAGACGCCCAGCGCCGCCACCTCGTCGGCGGTAGTGAAGCGGCGAATCAGCGAGGTCGGGCGGAAGTCGCGAAAGAAGATCGCCTCGATCTCGGCCACCGCGATGCCCTGGGCCTTGGCCCGCTCGGCGCGCAGCTTGTCGGTCGTCTCGGTATGAGTGGGACCCGGCAGCAGCGCATTCACCGTCACACCCGTGCCGGCCAGTTCCATGGCGAAGCCGTGGCTTACCGAAAGCTGCGCCGTCTTGGTCATGCCGTAGTGGATCATCTCCTTGGGAATGTTGAGCGCTGATTCGCTCGACACGAAGAGCACGCGGCTCCAGCCGCGCTTGGCCATGCCCGGCGCGTAGTGCCGCGGGAAGCGGATGCCGCTCATGACATTGACCTCGAAGTAGCGCTGCCATTCGGCATCGTCGATGTCGAAGGCGGGCTTGCGGCCGTAGATACCGATATTGTTGATCAGCACATCGAGCTCGGGCACGCGATCGAACACCGCCTTGGCGCCCTCGGCGGCGGCCGCATTGGCGGCGATGCCGATCGCCTTGCCCTCAGGCACCGCCTTGCGCAGGCGCTTCAGCGCCGCATCGACCGTTGCCTGCGTGCGGCCGGTGATGACGACGATGGCGCCCTCGGCCGCGAGGCCCTTGGCCAGCGCGTAACCGATGCCGGCGGTCGCACCGGTGACGAGCGCATGTTTGCCGGCGAGTCCCAGTTCCATCAGGTGTACTTCCTTACGTCGTCGATGACCTTGCCGTCGTTGGGCAGCGAACCCATTGAAGCGAACTCGACCTTGCCGCCGACCTTGCAGACGGTGCGGATGGTATCGGTTAGCGCCTTCTCGAGATCGGGCGCGGGAGACGGTGCCTCGACCTTTAGCGTCATGACATCGGCTTGGTTCACCCAGTCGATGACGAGGCGCAGCCGGCCGAGACCCGCGTGCTTCTTCGAAATCTCGGCAATTTGCTCCGGATCGACGAACATGCCGCGCACCTTGGTGCGTTGATCGGCGCGGCCCATCCAGCCCTTGATGCGCATATTGGTGCGCCCACAGGGGCTCGGCCCCGCCAGCACCGCCGACATATCGCCGGTGCCGAAGCGGATCAGCGGATAGGCCCGGTTGAAGGTGGTGACCACGACCTCGCCGACATCGCCCTCGGGGACCGGATCGCCCGTGCCGGGCCGTACGATCTCGACGATCACGCCCTCGTCGACCGTCATGCCCTGAATGGCCTCGCTCTCATAGGCGATAGTGCCGAGATCGGCCGTGCCGTAGCTCTGCAGGCAGGTCATGCCCTTGTCGATGAACATCTGGCGCAGCGACGGCGGCAGCGCCTCGGCGCCGACGAAGGCATGCTTGATCGAGGAGATGTCCTTGCCCAGTTCGGCCGCCTTCTCGATCAGGATCTTGAGGAAGGACGGCGTGCCGACATAGCCGGTGGGCTTGATGGCGGTGATGGCATCGAGCTGCAGCTCGGTGTTGCCGACGCCGCCCGGCACGACGGCGCAGCCGAGTGCGCGCAACGCCGACTCCATCATGATGCCGGCGGGAGTCAGGTGATACGAGAAGGTGTTGTAGACCACGTCGCCGGCGCGGAAGCCGCCGGCATGCATGGCGCGCGCGCCGCGGAAATAATCGGGCTCGTCGGTATCGATCTCGAAGATCGGGCCGGGCGACATGAAGACATGGCGCGCCTTGCCCAGCGGCACGGTGATCAATCCACCCATCGGCGGGTTCTTCTTCTGCACCTCGCCAAGCACCGACTTGCGCAGCACCGGCAGTTTCGCCAGCGCCGCGCGCGAGGTGATGGATGCCGGATCGACATTCTTCAGCCACTCGGCGAAGAACGGCGCGGTGGCCTTGGCATGGGCCACCTGCTGCGGCAGCGCCTGCATCAGGGCCTTTTCGCGCTCCTCGGGCGTGCGAGTCTCGAGCGTGTCGTAGTGTTTTGACATGGCGGCGTTTCCCCGGACGTTTACCCGGACCGTAGACCGGATGGCGGCGCTCCCGCTACCCTCGCCTCAAACTGGAGGAACAATGACAACGCCCCGCGTCACCTACGACGCTTTCCCCAAGACCGTCCCTGCGGCGCAGGCCATGCCTGGGCAGAGGCGCTGACCAGACTCGCACGATCAACGCCTGGAATTGCCTCGGTGCGGTCTTCCGCTTCGCTCCGCCCTTTCCGAAGAAGGGCGCGGTGGCCGCGTCCTAAAGCCAGCGCTTGCGGCGGCGGTAGTGCTTGACGTCGCGGAAGGAGCGGCGGCCCTCGCCGCCGACGCCGAGATAAAATTCCTTCACGTCCTCGTTCTCGCGCAAGGACGCGGCGGCGCCATCGAGCACGACTCGGCCGTTCTCCAGAATGTAACCGTAATGGGCAAAGCGCAGCGCCACGTTTGTGTTCTGCTCGGCCAGCAGGATCGAGACCTTTTCCTGCTCGTTGAGGTTCTTGACGATGCCAAAGATTTCTTCGACCAGCTGCGGCGCCAGGCCCATCGATGGCTCGTCGAGCAGGATGGTGGTCGGCCGGCTCATCAGCGCGCGGCCGATCGCCGTCATCTGCTGCTCGCCGCCTGATGTGTAACCGGCCTGGCTGGTACGACGCATCTTGAGGCGCGGAAAGTAGTGATAGACCTTCTCGAGATCATCGGCGATCTGGCGGCGCTTGCTGCCCTGGATGAAGGCGCCGGTCAGCAGGTTCTCCTCGACGGTGAGGTGACCGAAGCAGTGTCGGCCTTCCATCACATGGACGACGCCGCGACGCACCAGATCGTTGGGCGTCATGCCATCGACGCGTTCGCCGCGGCAATGGATCTGGCCCTTGGTGACTTCGCCGCGCTCGGTGCGCAACAGGTTGGAAATCGACTTCAGCGTCGTCGACTTGCCGGCGCCATTGGCGCCGAGCAGCGCCACGATGCCGCCTTCCGGCACCGACAGGGACACGCCCTTCAACACGAGGATCACGTGATTGTAGATCACCTCGATATTGGCAACGTCGATGACGTTGCCGGACGCGGCTGCCAGTGCCGGCGTGGCGCTCATCTACGGTCTAGCTTTCCTTGGCGCAGTCGCGCACCGGAAGCTTCTTCTCGTCGGCGTACTTCTTGGCCGCCTGCTCGACCATCGGCTTCAGCACCTTGTCGTCGGACTCATACCAGTCGCTGATGACGTTCCACTTGGCGCCGTCCCACTGCTGGATACGGCCGGCGCGGGTGCCTTCGTGATCGCCGCAGCTCACCTTCATGGGCCGCAGCATGCCCTCGAAGCCCAGTTCCTTGAGGCGGGCCGCCGAGAGATCGAGATTCTCGATACCCCAGCGGACCTGCTCGCCGGTCAGCGGCTTGTTGCCGAACTTCTTCTGCGCGGTGCGGATCGATTCGACGCCCAGCATGCCGTTGATTAGGCCACGGTTGTAGAGGACCTCGCCGGTCTCCTCCCATTTCGCCAGGCCCTGGCCCTTGTCGTAGAGCGTCTTCTTGAGCTCGGCATGGACGCCGAACTGGCCGGCGCCGTGCTGCAGCATGGCGGCGTTGTAGCCTTTGGCGCCGCCCTCGGCCGGACGCACGTCCGGTTCGGCGCCCGACCACCACACGCCGTACATCTTGTCGCGCGCATAGCCCACGGCGACGGCTTCCTTGATCGCGGTCGAGTTCATGACGCCCCAGCCCCAGAGCAGAACGTAGTCGGGCTTGTTCTGGCGGATCTGCAGCCAGGTCGCCTTCTGCTCCACGCCGGGCGCCGTCACCGGCATCGGCGCGAACTCGAAGCCGTGCAGTTTGGCCCGCGTCTCGAGCAGCGCGATCGGCTCCTTGCCGTAGGGCGAGTCGTGATAGACGAGCGCGATCTTCTTACCCTTGAGCTTATCCCAGCCGCCTTCCTTCTTGGCGATGTGCTGCATGATGATGTCGGCGGCCGACCAGTAGGTGCCGACCAGCGGGAAGTTCCAGGCGAAGACGCTGCCGTCGCGCGATTCGGAGCGGCCATAGCCCAGGGTGATGAGCGGGATCTTGTCGACGGGCGCCTTCTCGGTCAGCGCGAAGGTGATGCCGGTGCTGAGCGGGGAGACATAGGCGGCGCCCGTCGGGCCCTTGTTCTTCAGCCGCTCGTAGCATTCAACGCCGCGGTCCGTGGCATAGCCGGTGTCGCATTCCTCATAGAGGATCTTGACGCCGTTGATGCCGCCGTCGCGCGCATTGATCAGCGCATAGTAGTCGCCGATGCCGTTGGCGAAGGGGATGCCGTTTGGCGCGTAAGCGCCTGTCCGGTAGATCAGGCCGGGAATGAACTGCTCATTCTGGGCCTGTGCTCGAGAGAGCGGGGCCGTCGCCGCGACGGTCAAGCCCGCCGCCACGACCGCCGCGCCCATCAGCGCGATAGTGCGAAGTCCCATTGTCGTTTCCTCCTGTGTGGGGCGGTCCTGTTGGCCGTCCTTTGCCGAAAGCCTAGTGGATCAATGCGGGAACGGCCAGAGCCGGAGCTTCTCCTTGGCCACCGACCAAAGTCGGGCCAGGCCGTGCGGCTCGACGATCAGGAAAAACACGATCATCGCGCCAAAAACCATGAATTCGAGATGGCTGAGCAGCGCCGTCGACATCTTGATGCCGAGCCAGCCCGGAAGCTGGTTGAGCAGGATCGGCGTCAGCACGATGAAGGCAGCGCCCAGGAAGCTGCCGAGCAGCGAGCCCAGGCCGCCGATGATCACCATGAACAGCACCTGGAAGCTGCGGTTGATGTCGAAGGCCAGCGGCTCCCAGGCGCCGAGCCGCAGGAAGGCGAACATGGCGCCGGCAACGCCGATGAAGAAAGAGCTGACGGCAAAGGCGGTGAGCTTGGTGCGCAGTGGCCGGAAGCCGATGATTTCGGCGGCGATATCCATGTCGCGGATCGCCATCCACGAGCGCCCGATATGGCCGCGCACGAGGTTCTTGGCGACGATGGCAGCCACCACCACGAAGCCCAGGATCAGCAGGTAGCGTTCGGCCGGATTGTCGATGCGCCAGCCGAAGACATTGAGTTCGCCCACTGCGACCGAGCCCGACGGCGTGTAGTTGGTCAGCCACTTCACGCGCGCGAAGGTCCAGTCGAGGAAGAACTGCGAGGCCAGCGTGGCGACGGCAAGATAGAAGCCCTTGATGCGCAGCGACGGCAACCCGAACAGGATGCCGACGGCGGCCGAGGCAAGGCCACCGAACAGGAACACCACGATCAGGTTGTTGAAGTCGGGCAACCGGAGCCAGAAATTGTACGAGGCATAGGCGCCCACCGCCATGAAGCCGCCGGTGCCCAGCGACACCTGACCGCAATAGCCGACCAGGATGTTGAGGCCGATGGCGGCCAGCGACAGGATCAGGAAGGGAATGAAGATTTCAGTATAGACGTAGGGCGTGGCGAAAGACGGCACGACGAAGAACGCCGCCAGCACGACGGCGAGCACGAAGATGCGGTCCTGCAGGATCGGGAAAACCTGCTGGTCGCTGGCATAGTCCGATTTGAACTGGCCGGCCTCGCGGTAAAACATCCGTTACACCCGCCCCTAGACGCGCTCGATGATGCGTTCGCCGAACAGGCCCTGCGGCCGGAACAACAGGAAGACCAGCGCCAGCATATAGGCGAACCAATTCTCGATACCGCCGCCGGCCAGGTCGAAGGCCTTGACCAGGATGGGCGCCAGGAAGACCTCGGAGAGCTTCTCGCCCGCGCCGATGATCAGGCCCCCGACGATGGCGCCGGGCACTGAGGTGAAGCCGCCGAGGATCAGCACCGGCAAGGCCTTCAGCGCCACCAGCGAGATCGAGAACTGCACGCCGAGCTTGGCGCCCCAGATCATGCCGGCGACCAGTGCCACCAGACCCGACACCGTCCAGACGATCAGCCAGATGGTGTTGAGCGGAATGCCGACCGACTGCGCCGCCGCATGATCGTCGGCGACGGCACGCAAAGCGCGGCCGATGCGCGTCTTCTGGAAGAAGACGCCGAGCACGACCACCAGACCGATGGCGATGGCGGCGGAGACAAGTTCACCGCCGTCGAGCAGCAGGCCGCCGTCGAAGGTTTTCTCGAACAGGAAGATCGGCTCCTTGGGCAGGCCGAAGTCGATCTTGTAAACGTCGCTGCCCCACACGGTTTGGCCGAAGCCTTCGAGAAAATAGGCGATGCCGAGCGTCGCCATGAACAGGATGATGCCTTCCTGGTTGACCAGGTGCCGCAGTACCAGCCGCTCGATGATATAGGCCAGCAGGCTCATGATCGACGCGCTTGCCGCGATCGCCAGCCAGATCGGCCAGGCGCCCTTGCCGTAGGCGAAAGCGGCCACGCCACCGATCAGCGCGCCAGCGGCGGCCAGCAACTGGATCTTGCGGCGCTCACCCGATCCCGCGCCCCGCACGACATATTCGCGCCAGGCCCACCAACCGACGAGCACGCAAGCCACACCGAGAATCGCCGCGGCAACGACGAAATGTGCGAGATGAAGTTCCTTGCCGTCGATCTTGTCGGTCAGGCGCGCCAGCGTCAGCGCGGCAAACAGCACCATGGCACCCTGGGCAAAATTGAACACGCCCGAGGCCTTGAAGATCAGCACGAATCCCAGCGCCACCAGCGAATAGAGCATGCCGGTGAGCAGGCCGCCGATCAGGGTTTCGAGAAACGCGCCTAGCATAACGCCCTCGTTGGCAACGGAGAGTTCATTAGTGGCTCACACCTAGATAAGCGTCGATGACCGCTTTGTTGTTCTTGATCTCGGCCGGCACGCCGTCGCCGATCTTGCGGCCGTAGTCGAGCACGACGACGCGGTCGGAGATGTCCATGACCACGCCCATGTCGTGCTCGATCAGGCAGATCGTGGTGCCGAACTCGTCGTTGGCGTCGAGAATGAAGCGGCACATGTCCTGCTTCTCCTCGAGATTCATGCCGGCCATCGGCTCGTCGAGCAGCAACAGGTCAGGTTGGGCGGCGAGCGCGCGGCCAAGCTCGACACGCTTCTGCAGGCCGTAGGCGAGCTGGCCCACCGGCAGTTTGCGGATGTGCTGGATCTCGAGGAAGTCGATGATGCGCTCGACGGCGCGGCGATGCTCTATCTCCTCGCGCCGCGCCGGACCGAGATGAAGCGCCTGCCACAAGAGCCCGGTCTTCATGCGCAGATTGCGCCCGGTCATGATGTTGTCGAGCGTCGACATGCCCTTGAACAGCGCGATGTTCTGAAAGGTGCGCGCGATGCCCTGGCTGGCGGCATCGTAGGGTTTCATCTGGGCGCGCCTGACACCCTTGTAGGTGATCGAGCCCTGCTGCGGATTGTAGAAGCCGTTGATGCAGTTCAGCATCGACGACTTGCCAGCGCCGTTGGGGCCGATGATCGCGCGAACCTCGCCCTTGCGGATGTCGAAGCTGATATCGGCCAGCGCCTTCACGCCGCCGAAAGACAGGCTGATATTCTCGACCGACAAAAGGACTTCGTCGAAGACGCGCGCGTGCTCGGCCATGCGGTCAGCTCGCCATTTTCAGTGCCGAAGCGGGCGCCACGTCGCGGATCTCGATGTCGCCCTCGATCGTGCCCTTGCGGCCATCCTCGAAGGTGACATCGACCTTGATGTGGACTTCCGATGCCCGCGAATAGAGCGCGTCGACCAATATCTTGTAGCGCTCGCCGATGAAGCCGCGCCGCACCTTGTTGGTGCGCGTGAGTTCGCCATCGTCGGCGTCGAGCGCCTTGTGCAGGATCAGGAAGCGGCGGATCTGCGCGCCGGCCATGCGCGGATCGGCGGCGAGGTCGCGATTGACCTGCTCGATCTCGCTCTGAATGAGACCATAGACATCCTTGTGCCGCGCCAGCTCCTGGTAGCTGGCGTAGGCGATGTTGCGCCGCTCCGCCCAGTCGCCCACCGCCACCATGTCGATATTGACGAAGGCGGCGACGAAATCGCGGCCATGGCCGAACGCCACCGCCTCGTTGATATGCGGGAAGAACTTGAGCTTGTTCTCGATGAACTTGGGCGCAAACAGCGTGCCGTCGTTCAGCTTGCCGACATCGGCGGCACGATCGATGATGCGCAGGTGGCCGCGGTCGTCGAGGTAGCCCGCATCGCCGGTATGGACCCAGCCGTCGGCGGTCTTGGCGTCGCGTGTCGCCTCGGGATTCTTGAAGTATTCCTTGAACACGCCGGGGCTGCGATAGAGCACTTCGCCGGTTTCGGCGATCTTGAGCTCGACCTGCGACACCGGCTTGCCGACGGTGTCGGCGTAGACCTCGCCATCTGGATGGATGGTGACGAAGACCGAGGCCTCGGTCTGGCCGTAGAGCTGCTTCATGTTCACGCCGAGCGCGCGATAGAAGTTGAAGATCTCCGGTCCCACGGCCTCGCCCGCGGTATAGGCCACGCGCACGCGGCTCATGCCCAGCGTGTTCTTGAGCGGGCCATAGACCAGCAGATCGCCCAGCGCATAGAGCAGCCGGTCGGAGACGGACACCGCCGCGCCATCGAGCAGCGCCGAGCCGACGCGGCGGGCGTGCGTCATGAAATACTGGAAGAGCCGGCGCTTCAGCCAGCCCGCGTCTTCCATGCGGATCGTCACCTGGGTGATCAGGTTCTCGAGCACGCGCGGCGGCGCGAAATAATAGGTCGGGCCGATCTCCCGCAGGTCGGCCATCACCGTGGCCGCCGATTCGGGACAATTGACCACGAGGCCCACGACATAGCCCTGCGCGTAGGAAAACAGATGGTCGCCGACCCAGGCCATCGGCAGGTAGGATAGCAACTCGTCGCCGGCTTTCAGCCCGTCGTATTCGGCGCCGGCCTTGGCCGCCCAGATCAGGTTGTCGTAGCTCAGCACCGCACCCTTCGGCCGTCCGGTAGTGCCCGAGGTATAGAGCATGATGGCGTCGTCGGAGCCCTGGCCTTTGGCGACTTCAGTGACCACGGCGTGCGGCACGGTGTTGAGCACGCCGGCGCCGCGCTTCTGGACCTCGGCATAGGACAGCAGGCCTTCGTAGTGCCGCATGCCGCGCGGGTCGTCGTAGATGATGGTCCGCAGGCAAGGGACGGTCTTCTGGATTTCGAGGAGCTTGTCGACCTGCTCCTGGTTCTCGGCGATGGCGAAGCGGGCGCCGGCGTGCTCGACGACATAGGCCAGTTCGACGGCGACCGAGTCCTGATAGACCGGCACCGGCACGCCGCCCAGCGACTGCGCCGCGCACATCGCCCAATAGAGGCGCGGGCGGTTGTCGCCGACCACGATCAACCGGTCGCCGCGCACGAAGCCGAGATCGGCCAGACCGGCGGCCAGCAGGCCGACATGCTCGCCCACCTGATACCAGGTGTGGGTCTGCCAGATGCCGTATTCCTTTTCGCGGTAGGCCGGGCGGTCGCCACGGCTCCGGCCCAGCTCGGTCAAAAGCTTGGGAAACGTATCCAGCACCGCAGAAGCGTTCCGTGACTTCGCCGTTGTCATCGCCGGTCCGTGTCTCCCCTTACCCTGCAGGGCTTTTGCCCAGAACCGCCGGTTTTTTCAGCTGGTACCGCCGGTTTACCGGCTTGGTATCACCTATTGGCGCTCTTTTTTGGTAGATTGCCATCCCGTTCGATGGGGTCAAGGCGAAGGATCAGGCGGGGCGCAGCCGCAGGGTAAAGGCCGCACCACCACCGGGCCGCTCATCGATCGATACGCTGCCGCCATGAGCGGCGGCGACCCGCGCGACGATGGCCAGCCCAAGACCCCTGCCCTCCGAGCCGGCGCGGTCGCGGCGCCAGAAGCGGCCGAAGATCGCTCCCCGATCGGCGGCGGCAATACCCGGCCCGTCGTCGAGCACGCGCACGGCGCCCTGCTGCTCGACCTCGACCTCAATGGAGACGCCGGTTGGTGTGTGGCGGATGGCGTTCTCCACCAGATTGCGCACGGCACGGAACAGCGCCTCGGTATGGCCGTGCACCCAGACCGGGGTGGCGGCGCCGGTCAGCGACACCGTCTTGCCGAGATCGACGGCAAGCGGCGCCATGAAGCTCACCGCCTCGGTGCAGACCTCGAGCAGGTCGGCGCGCGAATGCTCGTCGACCACGAAGCTTTCGAGTTCGGCGATGTCGAGCACCTGGTTGACGGTACGGGTCATGTTGACGAGATCGGAGCGCAGCGCGTCGCGCACGTCGCCGGGCTCCAGCGAGTCGACGCGCGCCCGCACGATGGCCAGCGGCGTGCGCAGCTCATGCGCCATGTCGCCGGTAAAGTCGCGCTGGGCGCGGAAGCCCGCCTCGAGACGATCGAGCGCCTGATTGACCGCGTGGACCAGCGGCACGATCTCCGCCGGCATCGACTGCTCCGGCAGGCGCACGTCGGGGCGCGTCGGGCCGATGGCGGCGGCGGTGGTCGAGGCTTCGCGCACCGGATTGAGGGCGCGGCGGAAGATCAGAATGTCGATCATCAGCAGCAGCAGCAGGATCGGAAAGGTGATCCAGGCGACCCGCGGGAAGAACGAGGCGACCACGTCGTCGATGATGACGTCGCGATGAGCGAGGTCCTGGCCGATCTGGATCCAGTACATGCGCTCGCCGATCGGCCGGGCGACGCTGACGCCGAACAGCACCGTACCGGTGCTGCGGCGGCGCAGGAACCAATCGTTGATGGATCGATCGTCCGGTACGAACAACGCGCCACCGTCGGGCCGCGAGGAGAACAGCACGTGCCCCTCGGCGTCGAGCACGGCATAGGCGTAGAGGCCGTAGCCGCCGGAATACAGCGCCTGGAGTTCGTCGGGCACATCGAGCGTGACGCCGCCGTCGGGTTGCGGCCGCAGAAAGCTCGCGATGCTGGCGGCGTGTGCCCGCAGGGCGTCGCGATGGAGATTGTTGGCCGCCTGGTCGAGCAGCCAGTAGAGCGCCAGCGGCATCAGCAGCGACGTGACGCCGATCGCCACGATATGCAGCGCCACGATGCGCGAGATGATGGATCGAAAGCGAAGCGAACCGAATTGAACCGGCCAGAAGCGGCTCACGCTTTCTTGTCCTCGGCCATCAGGTAGCCGACACCGCGCACGGTGTGAATCTTCACCGTGGCGCCCGAATCGGCCAGCATCTTGCGCAGGCGATGGATATAGACCTCGACAGCGTTGGAACCGACGTCGCCGGAGAGGCCGAAGAGATGGTCCTCGAACAGGCGCTTGGGCGCCACGTTGCCGCCGCGCCGTAGCAGAATCTCCAGCACCGCGGTCTCGCGCGCCGGGAAGGTGCGCGGCGCGCCGGCGACGAAGACCTGCCGGCCCTCGGTGTCGAGTGCCACATTGCCGAAGGTGAGCTGGCGGCCGAGCAACTGGCCGGGCCGGCGGAACAGCGCCTGCAGGCGCGCCACCAACTCCTCCATGGCGAAGGGCTTGGGCAGGTAGTCGTCGGCACCTTCGCGCAGGCCGGTCACGCGGTCGGTGACGCCGTCGCGGGCGGTTAGCACGAGGACTGGTGTCGAATCGCCGCGCCGGCGCAAATCTCGCAACAAGTTGATCCCGTCGTCATCCGGCAATCCAAGATCGAGCACGATGGCTGCATAGTGCATGGTCGCGAGCACATGCGTGGCATCGCCCACCGTGCCCACGGAATCGGCAGCAAGGCCTGATTGTGCAAGGCCCTTGGTCACCAGCGCCACAAGTTCGCTGTTGTCTTCGACGATCAGCACCCGCATTGGCGTGCGCCTCCAGCTTGAATTTTACGCAGCCGTCGATGCGACAATAGCATGCCAGCTGAAGGCCCGCCCGTCAGGTAGTCGTAATGCGAAAGGGCTAGTCTCCGCCTCAATCTCCTGCGGTTGTCTCATCAATGGTCGCCTTCTCCGCCTCGCCCGTCGTGGCCTGGATCAAACGCTATCGCGTGCTGTTCGCTGTCGCCGGCGTGGCTGCCTTGGCGCTGGTCGGCGTCTGGGCGTTCAATACGGCGCCGGTCAATGCCGTGGCACGCGCCGAGAAACTGCGTGACGTCGATGGCGCCTTCCGTCCGACCGAGAACCAGTGGTCGAGCCTGCGCCTCGCGCAGGTACGCCAAGTCTCTTTCCGCGACGAGCGCACGACCGACGGCAAGATCGCCATCAACGAGGAAACCACGACGCCGGTATTCTCGCCCTTCTCCGGCCGCGTCAGCAAGCTGATCGCCAAGCCGGGCGACAAGGTCGAGCGCGGCACGCCACTCTTCGCCATCGAAGCCAGCGAGTTCGTGCAGGGCCAGAACGACATCGTCTCGGCCTTTGCCGGCGTCGAGAAGGCCAGGTCGCGGCTGCTGCTGGCGCAGACAAGCGAGAAGCGCCAGCGCGAGTTGTTTTCGATCCGCGGCGGCGCGCTCAAGGATCTCGAACAGGCGCAGTCCGACCTGATCGGCGCGCAGGGCGACCTGCGCTCGGCCGAAATCGCGCTTGCTGCCGTGCGCAACCGCCTGCGCATCCTCGGCCGCGGCGACGCGGAAATCACGCTGCTCGAGAAGAGCGACAAGATCGGCGCCGAGGCCGTCGTCGGCGCACCGATCGGCGGCACTGTCATCCAGCGCAAGATCGGCCTCGGCCAGTACATCAGCGTCGGCGCCACCGATCCGATCTATACCGTGGGCGACCTGTCGACGGTGTGGCTGGTCGCCAATGTGCGCGAGTCCGACGCGCCGCGCATGCGCATCGGCGCGGCCGTCGAAGTCTCCGTGCTCGCCCATCCCGGCCGCACCTTCAATGCCAAGCTGACCTATGTGGCGCCGGCGCTCGATGCCAACACGCGCCGCCTGCCCGTGCGCGCAGAGATCATCAACCCCGACCGCGAGCTGCTGCCGGAGATGTTCGCGAGCTTCCGCATCATCTCGGGTGCAGGCCGCCTGATGCCGGCGGTGCCACAGGAGTCGGTGATCTACGAAGGCGCCAATGCCCGTGTCTGGGTCGCCAGGCCTGACGACAAGTCGGTGGTCTCGCGCGCCGTCGAACTGGGCGCCACGACCAACGGACTGGTCGAAGTGCGCAAGGGCCTCACCATCGGTGAAACCGTGGTGGCGAGCGGCACGCTCTTCATCGACCGCGCGGCGCAGCGCGACTGATCATGGCCAGCAAGGGCGCCTCGGCGATTGCGGTGGCCGCCGCCTGCACGCTATTGGCCGGCTGCGCGCTCGGTCCGGACTTCCTGCGGCCCGACGCCCCCAAGACAGAAGGCTATCTCAGCGATCCCCTTAAGCCGGCGTTCGTCGCCGCCAACTTGCCCGGCGGCGAGACGCAGCGCTTCGTCCAGGGCATGGACCTGCCGGCGCAGTGGTGGACGATGTTCCAGTCGCGCCCGCTCAACGGCATGATCGAAAAGGCCCTGCAGGCCAATCCCGATATCCAGGTCGCGACAGCCGGCCTGCGCCTCGCCCAGGAAAATGCCCGCGCCCAGCGCGGCACCATGTTTCCGCTGGTGCAGGGCCAGCTCGGCGCCTCGCAGAACCAGGTGCCGAGCAGCCTGGCCTCGCCCGAAGCTACCGGCGCCTCGATCTACAGCCTGTTTACCGCCGCCCTCAACATCACCTACGTGATCGATGTTTTCGGCGCCAACAAACGCCAGATCGAATCGCTCGACGCGCTGGCCGAGGCGCAGTGCTATCAGGTCGAGGCGGCCTATCTGACGCTGGCCTCCAACGTCGTCGTGGCAGCGATCCTGGAAGCCTCGCTGCGCGGCCAGATCCAGGCGGCCGAGCGCACCATCGCGCTCCAGCGCGACACGCTGGGCCTGCTGCAGCGCCAGAGTGGCCTCGGCCAGATCGCCGGCGCCGATGTCGCGACCCAGCAGGCTGCCCTCGCCCAGACCGAGGCGACGCTGCCGCCGCTGCAAAAGCAGCTGGCACAGCAGCGCAATCTGCTGTCCGTACTGATGGGCCAGCTGCCCAGCAACGCGCCGGCCGACCGCTTCGAGCTCGCGGCGCGCACCTTGCGGCAGGACCTGCCGCGGGCGCTGCCGTCCAAGCTGGTCGAGCAGCGTCCCGACGTCCGCGCCGCCGAAGCCAACCTGCACTCGGCGATGGCACTGGTCGGCGTCGCCACCGCCAACCAATTCCCGCAATTCTCGATCAACGCCGGCTTCGGCAGCCAGGCACTGGCGCTGGGCTCGCTGTTCGGCCCCGGCCTGATCGGCGCCACCGCCGGCGTCGGCCTCCTGCAGACGATCCTCGACGGCGGCGCACTCGCCGCCAAGAAGCGCGCGGCGCAGGCTGCGATGGAACAGGCGGACGCGCAGTACCGTTCAGTCGTGCTCGGCGCCTTCCGCAACGTCGCCGATTCACTGCGTGCGCTCGAGTATGACGCGATGGCTTTGCGCGCGACCTTCATGGCCGAGCGCGCCGCGGCGACCAGTCTCGACATCGCCCGCCGCCGTTTCGATCTCGGCGATGTCGGCTATCTCACGGTGCTGAATGCCGAACTCACTTACCAGACCGCGCTGATTGCCCTGGTGCAGGCGCGCGCCAACCGCTTCACCGACACGGCGGCGCTGTTCCAGGCGCTGGGTGGCGGCTGGTGGAACCGCGACGGCGAGCCGATCGATGCCAAAACCGGCGCGCCGCGCTGCAAGCCGCCGCAAAAGCGCAACGGATAGGTTAGCATGCACGCCATCGTCGGCGCCGCCCTGCGGCAGCGCATCCTCGTCGTCATTCTGAGCATCGCGCTGATCGGCGGCGGTCTGTTCGCTTACCAGCAGCTGAACATCGAGGCCTATCCCGATCCGGTGCCGCCGCTCGTGGACATCGTGACGCAGAATCCCGGGCAGTCGTCGGAAGAAATCGAACGCTACATCACCATCCCGATCGAAGTGCAGATGGCGGGACTGCCCTATGTGAAGTCGATCCGCACCATCTCGCTGGTCGGCCTGTCCGACGTGAAGGTGCAGTTCACCTACGACGTCAGCTACAAGGAAGCCGCCCAGACCGTTCTCAATCGCCTGGCCCAGCTCGGGCCGCTGCCCAACGGGGCGCAGCCCACCATCTCGCCGACCAGCCCGATCGGCGAGATCTTCCGCTACCGCGTCGTGGGGCCTGCGGGCTTCTCCGCCACCGATCTCAAGACCATCCAGGACTGGATCCTGCTGCGCCGTCTCAAATCGGTGCCGGGCGTCATCGACGTCACGACCTGGGGCGGCCGGACCAAGACCTACGACATCACCGTCGATCTCGACCGGCTGCTGGCCTATGGGCTGACGCTGAAACAGGTGATCGACGGGCTGAACGGCGCCAACATCAATGTCGGCGCCAATACGGTAAACCTCGGTCCACAATCGGCGGTGATCCGCAGCGTCGGCCAGATCCGCTCGATGGAGGATATCCGCGACACCATGCTGACGGTGCGCGAAGGCTCGCCCGTGCTGGTCTCCGACGTGGCCGAGATCACCGTGGGCTTCGAGCCGCGACTGGGCGTCGCCGGCCACGACGACGACAGCGACATCGTCCAGGGCATCGTGCTGATGCGGCGCGGTGCGGAGACCATGCCGACGCTGCGCGCCGTCGAAGCCGAGGTCGAGCGCATCAACCATGCCAACATGCTGCCGCCCGGCGTGCGCATCGAACGTATTTACGACCGCAGCGTGCTGGTCGACGTGACGACAAAGACCGTGCTGCACAACATGGTGCTGGGCGTCAGCCTGATCTTCATCATCCAGTGGCTATTCCTCGGCAACCTGCGCAGCGCCATCATCGTCGCCGCGACCATTCCCTTCGCCCTGCTTTTCGCCATCGTCGTGCTGGTGATGAGCGGCCAGTCGGCTAACCTGCTCTCGATGGGCGCCATCGACTTCGGCATCATCGTCGATGCCACCGTCATCATGGTCGAAAACATTTTCCGCCACCTTGCCCATGGCAAGGACGAGCATGCCATGGAGGAGCATCCCGGCGGCTTCAGCGGCAAGCTGTCGACGATCTATACGGCCTCCGGCGAGGTCACCAAGGCGATCTTCTTTGCCGCCACCATCATCATCACGGGCTTCCTGCCGCTCTTCACACTGTCCGGCGTCGAAGGGCGCATCTTCGGGCCGATGGCGCAGACCTACGCCTATGCGCTGGCCGGCGGGTTGCTCGCCACCTTCACCGTCTCGCCGGCGCTCTCGGCGCTGCTGCTGCCGGCCAAGGTCTCCGAGGTCGAGACCTTCCTGGTGCGCGGCCTGCGCCGCTTCTACGACCGCGTCACGACAGCCGTGCTCGCCCACAAGACGATCACGCTCTCGATCGGTGCCGCGATTCTGGTTCTGTCCGGCGTGGCGGGATCGTCGGTCGGGCTCGAATTCCTGCCCAAGCTCGAGGAAGGCAATATCTGGATGCGCGCGGCGCTGCCGCCTTCGGTCTCGCTCGACGAAGGCAACGACTACGTCAACCGCATGCGCAAGCTGATCAAGAGCTTCCCCGAGATCGAGACGGTGGTCTCCCAGCACGGACGTCCCGACGACGGCACCGATCCCGACGGCTTCTCCAACGCCGAGTTCTTCGTGCCGCTGAAGCCGATGGAGAAGTGGCGCAAGGGCCTCGAGAAGGACGCCCTCATCACCGAGATCCGCGACGCGCTGCGGGCGGCCTTTCCCGGCGTCACCTTTGCTTTCTCGCAATACATCCAGGACAACGTCCAGGAGGCGGCCTCCGGCATCGATGCCGAGAACGCCATCAAGATCAACGGTCCGGACCTCGCCACCCTGCGCAAGGTCGCCATCGACATCCGCCGCACCATCGAGGGCGTGCGCGGCATCACCGACATCCAGGTGCCGCCGCTGCTCGGCCAGCCGACCATCCGCATCGACATCAATCGCCAGCGCGCCGCACGCTATGGACTGTCGCCGGGCGACATCAACGCCACCATCCAGGCCGCGGTCGGCGGGCAGGCGGCGGGCGACCTCTACGAGGACGGCAGCGACCGCCACTTCACCATGCTGGTCCGGCTGGCGCCCAAATACCGCCTCAACATGGAGGCGCTGGAGCGCGTCGCCATCGGCGTGCAGGGCGCCAATGGCACGGTCACGCAGGTGCCCCTGGGCGAGGTCGCGACGGTCAAGCTCGCGACCGGTGCCTTCTATATCTATCGCGAACAACAGGAACGCTACATCCCGGTGAAGTTCTCCGTGCGCGGCCGCGATCTCGGCGGCGCCGTGCTCGAGGCGCAGGAGAAGGTGGCGAAGGAAGTACAGCTGCCCAGCGGCTACAGCCTCGAATGGGCCGGCGACTTCGCCAATTTCCAGAGCGCGGTGCAGCGGCTGGCCATCGTCGTGCCCATCGCCATCGCCCTCATTCTGCTGCTGCTCTATGTCAGCTTCGGTTCCTTCACCGACACGCTGCTGGCGGGCAGCGCGGTTCCCATGGCGCTCACCGGCGGCATCCTCGGCCTGTGGCTCGCCGATCTCTCCTTCAGCATTTCCGCCGCCATCGGCTTCGTCGCCCTCTTCGGCATCGCCGCCATGAACGGCATCATGGTGGTCGGCTGCTACAACCGCCTGGTCGGCGAGGGCATGCTGCGCGAGGCCGCCCTGGCCGAGACCTGCAAGCTGCAGATGCGGCCGGTGCTGATGACCTGCGTCGCCGCCTGCGTCGGCCTGCTGCCCGCGGCCTTCTCGACCGCCATCGGCAGCCAGGTGCAGCGGCCGCTGGCCATCGTCGTGGTCGGCGGCATGCTGCTGGCGCCGCTGCTGTTCCTCACCGTGCTGCCCGCCCTGATCGGCGTCTTTTCGCGGCGGCATGTAGCGGCTAAAGCTCTGGTGTGACACCGGACACCTTCATCGACCTCGGCGACCGCCGTCTGCGCATACGCCGTCTTGCGCCGGCCCGGAGCGACGGCCTCGACCGCACGACGCTGATCTTCCTGCACGAGGGTCTGGGCTGCATCGAGATGTGGCGCGACTTCCCGCAGAAGCTTTGCGACGCCACGATGTGCCACGGCGTGGTCTACGATCGCACGGCCTACGGCCAATCGAGCCCGTGGCCGGCCGATCCCGGCAACCGCTACATGGAAATCGAAGCCGACGAAATCCTGCCGAAGCTGCTGGCCGCCCTCGGCATCGAGGATTGCGTGCTGGTCGGCCATAGCGACGGCGGCACCATCGCGCTGAACTACGCAGCAAGCGACCCCGAGATCCTGCGCGCCGTCGTCACCATCGCCGCCCATGCCCTCAACGAGCCCGTCTGCGTCGAGGCCATCGCGCGGGCGCGCGACGCCTATGCAAACGGCAAGCTACGCCAGCGCCTGCTGAAGTATCACGGCGCCAATACCGACCGCGCCTTCCACCTGTGGTCCGACGCCTGGGTCTCGCCGGGCTTCGAGCCGATGGACGCCAACGGACGGCTGCCCGGCGTGCAGGTGCCGGTGCAGGCGATCCAGGGCGAGGACGACAAGTACGGCAGTGAGCTGCAGCTCGGCATCATCGCCGGCAAGGTCGCCGGCTATTGCGAGACGAGGCTCATCCCCGGCGCCAGCCATTCCCCGCATCTGCAGGAGACGAATTACGTCCTGTCGGAAATCGCCAGATTCGTCGGTCCGCTGTCGCTGACGGACTGAAAGCGCCGGGGCTAGAGCCGCTTGAGTTCGCTCGACGCTGCCCAGTTGACGTTGACCACGGTCGAGCAACGCGCCTGCGCCAGCTGGAACTGTTCCCGGGCGCGCTGCTTGTCGTTGCGGCGCAGCGAGTCCATGCCGACGAAGAAGGCCGAGGCGCACTTGCCGTTGACCTTCTTGGCATTGTCGTCGGATTCAGCGGCGACCTCGAGTTCGCCGGCCGAGATCTGGCCCAGCAGGAACTTGGCGATCGGGCCCGGCCATTCGTAGAGATTCTCGTTGCCGATCTCGCGGGCCAGCGCCGCCTTGGCATCGACGCCGCGCTGGCGGACCTGGGCGGCGTAGCGCCACAGCACCGGGTTGATCCTGGACTTCAGGGTCGTGCGGCCCGACAGCGTGCCGTTGAAATCCTCGGCCGCCTGCGGAAAGTGGCCGAGGTTGAAATTGGCATGGCCGCGCGAATAGAGCGCGTAGGTGCGATCGACGGCTGCCGGCGCGCCGGCCACCGCCGTGTCGAGCAGCGCCAGCGCCCGGGCATGGTCGGCGATCTGCATGTTGATCTCGGCCTGGCCCACCATCAGCGAGGTGTCGCCGGGCTTGCGGCTGAGGCCGTACTCGAGGACGCGGATCGCCGTGGCCCGGTCGCCGCCACCCGCCAGGCTCGCCATGGTGCTCGACAGGATGATCGGCCAGGCCTGCGGCAAGACCTTGGCCATCTCGGCCACGTCCTTCTGCGAGTCGGCCTCGCGGCCCAGCCGGCTGAACTGGAAGGCCCGCAGGTTGAGATAGAACAGGCGGTCGACCACCGGCAGCTGGGCGGTGCCGAGGATCTTGTTCAGCTGGTCGAGGTTGGCGTTGCGCTGCGCCGGCGTCACGCTGGTGGTGCCTCCCCCCGGGAGGTCGCGGTCCCGGGCGGCGGGGTTGCGGTCGAATTCCTTCGCCGTGGGATCCCAGCCCTGCGCACCCGCCGGGCCGCAAACGGCAATAGCCGCAGCGGCGCTGAAAAGCAGGGCAGCCAGCGTTTTGGCGTATCGCATGACGGCAATTTGGCACATCGGCCCAAAGCCCGCATCCGTCGATTGCCTGCGACGCCCCGGACCCCTATTTTGCCGCCAAATCAATCGAATCGCTTTCCCCCGAGACCCCTCTACGTTCCCCAGGAGTTCCCGCCGATGGCCGCCCATCCCAATAGCTTCAAGGCCCGCAAAGCGCTCAAGATCGGCGGCAAGAGCTACACCTATTACAGTCTCGCGGCGGTCGAGAAGGCGGTCGGCGACCTCTCCCGCCTGCCCTTCTCGCTGCGCGTGATGATGGAAAACCTGGTCCGTCACGAGGACGGCACCACGGTCAAGAAGGCCGATATCGCAGCCTTCGCCGACTGGGTGAAGAACAAGGGCAAGTCGACCAAGGAAATCAACTTCCGCCCGGCGCGCGTCTTGATGCAGGATTTCACCGGCGTGCCCGCCGTGGTCGATCTTGCCGCCATGCGCGACGCCATGGGCAAGCTGGGCGGCGACGCCAAGAAGATCAACCCGCTGGTTCCCGTCGACCTCGTCATCGACCATTCGGTGATCGTCGACAACTTCGGCAACACGGCTGCTTTCGGCGCCAATGTGAAGCTCGAATATGAACGCAACCTCGAGCGCTATCAATTCCTGCGCTGGGGCGCGATGGCCTTCGACAACTTCCGCGTCGTGCCGCCGGGCACCGGCATCTGCCACCAGGTGAATCTCGAATACCTGGCGCAGGTCGTGTGGTCGAAGAAGGAAGGCAAGGAAACCACGATCTATCCCGACACGCTGGTCGGCACCGACAGCCACACCACCATGGTCAACGGTCTTGCCGTGCTGGGCTGGGGCGTCGGCGGCATCGAGGCCGAGGCCGCCATGCTGGGCCAGCCGCAGCCGATGGTGATTCCCGAAGTCGTGGGCTTCAAGCTCACCGGCAAGCTGCCGGAAGGCGCCACCGCGACCGATCTCGTGCTGACGGTCACGCAGATGCTGCGCAAGAAGGGCGTCGTCAACAAGTTCGTCGAATTCTACGGCCCCGGCCTAGACGAGATGCCGCTCGCCAACCGCGCCACCATCGCCAACATGGCGCCGGAATACGGCGCGACCTGCGGCTTCTTCCCGATCGACGAGATCACGCTGGGCTACCTGCGCACGACCAATCGTGGCGCCGCAGCCAAGATCGTCGAGGCCTATGCCAAGAAGCAGGGCATGTGGCGCACGAAGAAGTCGCCCGACCCGGTCTTCACCGACACGCTGTCGCTCGACATGGGCGACGTGGTGCCGAGCCTGGCCGGTCCCAAGCGCCCGCAGGACCGCGTGCCGCTGTCGGAGGCCGCCGCGCAGTTCGTCACCAACATGGAGAAGGAATTCGACCGCAAGGACACCGGCAAGCGTGTCGCCTGCGAGGGCACCGGTTACGACCTCGGCCATGGCGACGTGGTGATCGCGGCGATCACCTCCTGCACCAATACCTCGAACCCCTACGTCATGCTGGGCGCCGGCCTGATCGCGCGCAACGCGGTCAAGCTCGGCCTCAAGGTCAAGCCGTGGGTGAAGACCTCGCTGGCGCCGGGCTCGCAGGTCGTCACTGAATATCTCGACGCCGCCGGCGTCTCGAAGGACCTCAACAAGATCGGCTTCAACCTGGTGGGCTACGGCTGCACCTCGTGCATCGGCAACTCCGGCCCGCTGCCCGATGGCGTCACCAAGGCGATCGGCGACGGCGACCTCGTGACCTGCTCGGTGCTCTCGGGCAATCGCAACTTCGAGGGCCGCGTCAATCCGTTGACCCGCGCCAACTACCTCGCCTCGCCGATGCTGGTGGTGATCTACGCACTGGCCGGCTCGATGAAAATCGACATCACCAAGGATCCGATCGGCATCGGCAAGGGCGGCAAACCGGTCTATCTCAAGGACCTCTGGCCCTCCAACATGGAAGTGTCGAAGGCGGTCGACAAGTTCGTGACGGCCAAGGCCTTCAAGAAGCGCTATGCCGACGTCTTTCGCGGCGACAAGTTCTGGCGCGGCATCAAGACCAAGCCGACACTGACCTACGCCTGGAACGACAAGTCGACCTATGTCCGCAACCCACCCTACTTCGAGGGCATGGCCAAGCTGCCGGGCAAGCTCAGCAACATCGCCGGCGCCCGCCCGCTCGGCGAGTTCGGCGACTCGATCACCACCGACCATATCTCGCCGGCGGGTTCGATCCGCCGCGACAGCCCGGCCGGCAAGTACCTGATGGAAGAAGGCGTCGAGGCCAAGGACTTCAACCAGTACGGCACGCGCCGCGGCAACCATGAAGTCATGATGCGCGGCACCTTCGCCAATATCCGTCTCAAGAACGAGATGGTGCCGGGCATCGAGGGTGGCTTCACCCATCACTTCCAGTCCGACCAGCCCGAGCCGATCTACGACGTGGCGATGCGCTACAAGAAGGAACACACGCCGCAGATCCTGATCGCCGGCAAGGAATACGGCACCGGCAGCTCGCGCGACTGGGCGGCCAAGGGCGTCAACCTGCTGGGCGTCAAGGCCGTGGTCTGCGAAACCTTCGAGCGCATCCATCGCTCGAACCTGGTCGGCATGGGCGTTCTGCCGCTGCAATTCAAGGACGGCATGACGCGCAAGACGCTGAACATCAACGGCACCGAAAGTTTCGATGTCAGCGGCATTGACGGTGCGCTGAGCCCCGGCATGGACGTGCCGCTGACCATCCATCGTCGCGACGGCACCAGCGAGACGGTGACGCTGACCTGCCGGATCGACACGCTGGAAGAGGTCGAATACTTCAAGAACGGCGGCGTGCTGCACTACGTGCTGCGCAACCTCGCGGCCTAGAGGCTTTCCACATCGACGGAGGGGTCAGGCGTCGACCGACGATTCTGACCCCTCCGTCGCGGATGACCCCGCCACCTCCCATATGAATGGGGAGGAACATGATTCATCCCAAGAAGCGCCCCTCCCCATTCAGATGGGGAGGTGTCGGCGTCTTACGCCGACGGAGGGGTCATAAGATGAATACACTCATTAGTTGTATCTGTGACACAATTACGCTCGATTCTCATAGCGGCATTCTTGGATGCTTCGCCACGTCCGCACTCTCAGAAAAGACCAAACCGATCCCGAGGCCTTGCTCTGGAGGCGTCTTCGCCGACGGCAGGTCGGCGGCTACAAATTCCGCCGACAGCACCAGGTCGGCCTCTATATCTGCGACTTCGCATCGCTCGACGGACGGCTGATCGTCGAACTCGACGGTAGCCAGCATCTAAACCAGGTCGCCTATGATGCGCGGCGCGATCGTTTCCTGACGTCGGCGGGATTTCGCGTTCTCAGGTTCTGGAATGACGACGTGGTGGCCAAGGCCGATGACGTGCTCGATACGATCTATCATGCGCTTCAGGCGCAGATGACCCCTCCGCTCCCGTAAGACGGGAGCACCTCCCCATATGAATGGGGAGGCAATGCGATTCGACTTGGTTCCGCCCTTTTGCTTTGCTGGGGCGAAGGAGGCCCGCATGACGCTCGTCGATCATTTCGTCGCCATGGCGCGCAACAATGCCTGGTCGAATTATCGTCTGCTCAAGGCCTGTGAGGCGCTGACGCCGGAGGAATTCGCCGCGACGCGCGCCAGCTTCTTTCCCTCGATCCGCGCCACGCTCAATCACATCCTGCTGGTCGATCTCTATTACATCGATGCGCTCGACGGCGCCGACGCGCTGCGCCATTACAGCGAGCCCGACCCCGACTTTGCCGATGCCGCTTCGCTGCGAACCGTCCAGACCGCGAGCGACAAGCGCCTGATCGCCTTCTGCGAACAGCAGACCGAGGCCACGCTCGACCAGCTCTGGCACCTGCCGCGACCCAACCGCAAGCCGCCGCCTTCGCGCGTCGCCAACATCCTCGAGCATCTCTTCCAGCACGACATCCACCACCGCGGCCAGGCGCACGCCATGCTCGCCGGCAGCGCGATCAAGCCGCCGCAACTCGACGAGTTCTTTCTCGCCGGAGAAGACGACCTGCGCCGCGACGAGCTGCGCGCGCTGGGATTGCCGCAGACGTAAAACCAAGTTGTCCACCACGTTTCTGCAGGGATGGTGGGGTAGCCGGCACCAGCCGCTAGATCTTGTCGAAGCTCGGACTCCAACCGATCCGACTGTTCTTGTATCGTTCCCAAATGTTGGCGAACCCGCTCACCACCTTCGGCGACCTCCTGCGCGGCGGACTCGCGGTCGAGGTGACCTGCTCCAATTGCGGACATCGCCGCGCCATCGATGGCCAGTCGCCGCGGCTGCGCGACCGCCGCATCGCCGGCGCCCGCTTCCGCTGCGAGCAGTGCGGTTCGGTCGGCCTGCCGACGCTCGGCCGCGCCGTACGCAAATGGGTCAAGCGCGCGTCGGCGCACGAGCGGCGCGGCTGAGGATTCGACGTTCATCTTTCGCCTTGCCGCTCCAGCGGCAGGCAATCGGCGAGGAGCACGAGTGCGGCGACCTTGTCCGCCAGCTGCAGGTAGCGGATGCGGCCGGTCTCCTTCTCGACGTCGAAACCCGTGAGCGCCTTGCGCTCGGGCGGCTCGAGATCGCGGACATGCCGCAGCGTGTCGTCATCGGCACAGACGCGACGCCAGTCGAAGAAGGCGATGGCGGCGATGCCATCGATGACCCGCTCGCAGGTGATCTCGAAGCGGGCCAGCAGCCCCGACTGCCGCGCGTCGAGCAGGGCGGCGATGGCGGGCTTCTTCAGCAGCCGGTAGCCGGTATGCCGCGCATTCCGCGCCCGGTAGCCCGCCCGCCTGGCCGCGGCCCCGGCGTCGAGATCGATCAGGTATTCGGCGATGAAGCGATGCTGGCGGGCGCTGAGCGAAGCGACGGCGGGCGCGGGATCCGGCCCCGGATCCGGCGCGCCATCCTCTGCATCGGCATCGTCGGGCAGGCCGAGCCGCCGGGCGAGAAGACGCAGGGCGGCGAGCCGGTTGACCAGACGCACCTTGCGCAGCCGGCACGCCTTGCGGCCGCCGGTCCAGACCTCGCGCAGCATCGCGGCATCGCTCGCGTCGAGGGCGGCAAGATCGATCAACCGGCCATCGGCGCCGAACAAGCGGCCGGGATCGGCGAAGGCGATGCGGGCCGTCTCGGCCAGCACGCGCTCGGCCGCGACATGGAGCCTCTCCTCCGCCTGCCGTTCGGCGGCTTCTATGGCCGCGGCGATCGCCGGCCGGCGCAGCAGCCGGTGGCCGCCTCGTTCGGCCACGCTCCTGGAATAGCCGGCGCGCAGGGCTGCGGCCCGGGCGTTGCGGTCGATCAGATACTCGGCGGCAAAGCGCGCCTGACGCTCGGCATGTCGTGTCATGCCCGGCATTAAGAGGAATTTGTGACTTACGAAGTCAAGCAGTGTGACTTTGAAAAATACAGTCGAACTCTGCGGGTTCGCGAACTGGCATCGGCAAAAGTCGAATCATGGGTCCTCCCCATTCATATGGGGAGGGCATGATTCCGAGGCTCGTCGGAAGGACTCTAAGCCGCCTTTGCCTCTTCAGTCGCGGCGGCGGCCCAGGGCTTGAGGAAGGCATCGAGCAGGCGCTCGAGGACCGCGCGGGAGCGGCGTTCGGCCAGTGTATGCGTGGCGCCCTCGATGATCTCGAACCGGAGATTCGCATCGGCGTTCAGCAGTTCCATAGTCTCGCCGAATTGCTCGGCGCATTCGGCCAGGCCGGCATCGCCGGCGCTGAACACCAGCAGGGTCTTCACGCCGCGCTGGAAGAGCCTGCGCATCTCGCGTGCGACCGTGGTATCGGGCGTGGTGCTGCTGACGCGCCGGCGAATGGCGTTCAGCGTCCGCTCGCCCACGGCGCGGGCCATGCGCCAGGTGGCGGGATCACCGCTCAGCAGGCGGCCGAGCTTGCCCGGCCGCAGCACGGCGCGCAGTCCATCCTGCAACAGGTGGCGGGCGGCGCGGCCGGTCAGGCGATTGACCAGCTCGATCGAATCCGTCTGCGTCCACTCGAAGCGCTGCGGATTGACCAGCACCTGGCCGACAATACGTTTGTCGCGCTGCGCCGCCTGGAAGCCGAGATAGGCTCCCGAGCACATGCCGAAGACGACGACGCGTTTGTGGCCGCGTGCTTCGAGCCAGTCGATCGCGGCGGTGACATCGGCGCAGGACTTGAGGTTGTAGACCAGGGAGCCGGCTTCCTGCGCCACGTCGCTGTCGCCCACACCCGCCAGATCGAGACGCATCGAGGCGAAGCCCTGGGCGGCGTAGCGGCGCGCCAGCGTGACGGCGATGCGATTGGCGCCCATGCGGGCGTACCAGCCGGTATTGAGGAAAAGCAGCGCCGGGCGGTCGCTTTCCGTACCTGACGCGGCCGGGATGGCGGTCGGGGTGCAGGCCGTGGCGACGAGGCCGGCACGACCGCTCAGCGCGATCAATTCCTCGACGGCACCCGACAGCAGCACGCGGGCCGGCACCGGCATGGCGAGCTGCAGCGGCCGTTCGCGCGCGCCTTCCTTCAGCCAGGCAACGAGGCGATCGAAGGCGATGCGCGGCGCGGTCGACCATTCGGAGTCGCAAACCCATTCGCCGTAATCGGGGATGTCGCTTTCGGCGACCTCGGCACCCAGCTCCTCGAGGCGCGCGGCGAGGCGCGGATCGCTGGGGGCGTCGGGGCGATGCATCAACAGCACCCGGCCGGCCGGCCGGCGGCGCGGCGCCTGCAACAGGTCGAGGCCGCGCAGATCGTCAGCGGTGCGGGCGCTCAGCACGAAGCCCGCCGCCTCGATGTCGCCGCTGGACTCGGCCTGCGCCGACTCCGGCTGCTGGCCCTTGTCCAAACCGTTCTTGATGCCGGCGAGGCCGAAGGCCGCCAGCGCGCGCATCTCGCGCACATAGGCCTTGCCGGAAACCACCGGCGCCAGCAGCGCCAGTCCCTGGATGTCGTCCCTCTCCTCGGCGATCAGGGCTGCCAGGGTGGCGCCCATGCGCAGGCCGACGAGAACGATTTCGCTGACGCCTGTTTCGTCGCGCAGGCGCTGGATGGCGCCGCGCAGGCTCTCGAGCCAGGCGAGCACGCGCGCGGGATCGCTGTCCTCGCCAGCCGACTCACCCGAGCCATGCCAGTCGAAGCGCAGGGTCGGCATTCCTGCCGCCGCGATTTCCTCGGCCAGTCCCCGCCAGACGCGGTGCGTGCAGAGCTGCTCGTAGCCAATCGGGCTACAGAGAACCACTCCGCGCGAACCCGCCGCCGGGTGCAACCAGCCGAAGCACCCGCCGAACTCGATCGGCCTCATAGCCTTTCCCTTCGTAACGAACCCCATGGCTGCCGCTGCCGGCAACCACTTCACCCGCAGGCGGTGCGCCAGCGGCATCCACCGCCAACATTCTCACCACCCGCTCCTCCTCCGGAGCCAGATGGAAGCCTTCGTCTTGCGCGCTGTAATGCGCATCCTCGATCTGGACGCAGGACGCAAACCGCTTGCTGCGCACCTTGAGCAGCCAGCCCTCTTCATCGGACATCAACTCGGCCGACAGCCCGGGATCGCCTGCCAGCGCGGCGCGACCCAGCGGGAAATGCGCGGCCTCGGCCAGCCGGGCGCCGGTCGCGGCATCGTCCAGCGTGACCAGCGTCGCATTGAGCGGCGCCGGCCCGAAACGATAGGCGTAAGTGATGTCGAAGAACGAGCCGATCAAGGCAGCCGAGGACAGTGTCTGGCTGCTGCGCGCCGGCAGCATGACGTCGCGCTCGCGGCGCATCACCAGGGTCTCGCCGTCCTGCAGGCAGCGCAGCGACAGGCGCGCGCTCACCGGCGCGGCGGTTTCGTTGATGAGGTGAATGCCGAGGCCGTTCAGGCCCTCGTCGGTCAGGGCCATCTGCACGGGCCGGAAGGCACGGCGCAGGCCGTGCCAGGCGAGCTTGGGCGTGCCGGTCGCATCGAGGACGCCCCAGCCGGCGCCCGGCACGAAATCCTTCAGCATCCAGACCAGCGCGCCGGCACAGGACGATTCACTGCGGCGCCATTCGGCAATGGTGGTTTCCATCACTTCGGCCGTGGCGGCGCGAGAGAGGCGCAGGTAGCGCGCGGGATCCTCGGCGCGCAGGCGCACCGGCTCGACGCCGTAGAGCAGCTTCACATAGTGGTCGCGCACATCCTCGAAATCCCACGAGGCGCCGCGATCGCGTGGCACGGTGGCTTTCCATTGAACCGGATCGGACCACGGCACGCCGAGGCTCGCGGTCGCCGGGACATGGGCGAAGGCCAGGCACTCCGAGGTGAAGCGCAGGTCGGCGCGGCGGGCATCTTCGAGCGGGCGCAGATAGGCGCCGACGCCGTAGTAATGCGACACGCCCGTGTCGGTCGAGAACGGCAGGTCGCCGCCCATCGGGCTGTGCGCCACATAGAGGACGTCGGGCCGCTGCGCTTCAACCGCTTGCGGCAAGATTTCTTCGTAAAGCGGACCGGTCCACAGAGCGGGCGGCAGGCCCATCATGGCGGCTTGCTGCGCCACTTCGCTGCCGCCGCACAATACGGCGAGCGAGGGATGCGACTGCGTGCGACCGAGGAACTGCACCACTTCCGCGTCGACCGAGGCGCGGAAGACCGGATCGGCGACGGGATAGTCCATGTTGGCGAACATGAAGTCGTGCCAGACCAGCAGGCCCAGCTCATCGCAGAGCGCGAAGAAGTCAGCGCTTTCGTAGGTCATCGTGCCGCCGACACGGACCATGTTCATATTCCCGACGCGCGCCTTCTCCAGCCAGGGCGCCAACGTGGCACGGTC
>JBBRFD010000005.1:0-63599 GCA_038224985.1 Reyranellales bacterium | reverse complement strand
TTGCCCGAGCCCGACGGCCCGGTGACGATCACCAGCTCGCCCTCGCGAATCTGCATGTTGATGTCGAACAGCACGTCGACGCGCTGCGGCCCGGCGCCGTAGTGATGATGCACGTCGATCGCCTCGACGATCGCCGGTCCCAGGATAAGCCCCTCGCTCATGCGCTTACTCGAAAAGCATGATGGGATCGACCTTCCACAGGCGGCGGATGGCGAACAGGCTGGAGACCACGGTCATGCCGATGCAGGCGGCCAGCGCGATCAGCATCTCGCGAATGCCCATCGTCATGCCGAGGTGCAGGGCTGTCTCGGCCAAGCCATAGACCAGGCGGCCGAGCGCAAGGGATACGAGGAAAGCCGGCGTGATAATGGCGGCGCCGATCTGGCCCACCATGCAGAGGAAGAACCACCAGTCGTAGCCCAGGCTCTTCAAGATGGCGTATTCGGGGAGATAGAAACGGATGATCTGGTACTGGGCGTAATAGATGAACACCATGCCGATCATCAGGCCCATGACGAAGCCGAGATCGGTGATGTAGCCGACCGGCGTCTCGCGCGACCAATAGGCTTTCTCGCGTTCCTGGAAGGCCTGGGGCGTGATCACCTCGGCGCGGCCGGCCAGGATGTTGTTGAGTTCCTGGCGCGCCTTCAGCGGGTCGGTGCCCGGTGTCAGCTTGATGCCGATGAAGGCCGGACGGTCGAGCCACCACTGCCCGAAGACTTCAGCCATCGAGGCTTCCGACATCACCACGGCGCCGTCGTTCACCACGTTGGGGCCGATCGCCACCGTTCCCACGACGAAGACTTCGCGCAGGAGCTGGCGATTGTCGGGCGGTCCGAAGACAAGGGTTTCCTCGTTGCGCTCGGCCACCTCGGCCAGGTCGCCGAAGTAGGGACGCGAGTCGCGGTCGAACAGCATGCGGCGCGTCACCCGCAGCTTGTAGAGATTTTCGCGCAAGCCGGGCACGTCGATCGCCGGCCGCTCGACATCGATGGCATACCAGGCGACGCGACGCGGCGAACTCATGCCCGAATGCTGCAGCGGCATGATGCCGAACCACAGCGGTGAGGTCGCCGCGACCGAGGAGTTCACCGAGATCAGGTCGCCCGTGCCGACCGGCACCTCGGCATGAAGCTGCAGCGACTTGAAGCCGGGCGGCACGAGAATGAGATCGCCGACCACCGAGCGATGGAGCCGCACGGCGGAGTCGTAGACCGAATGCTCCACGCCGAGCTGGGAGAAGATCACGACCAGTGCCGCGGTGACGCCGGCCAGCGACAGCAGAGTGCTGGTGCGCTGGCGCCTGAGCTGCTGGGCGCCGAGCGGCATGGCGCTGGCCGTCACGGCGGCGGCGCGGAACTTCTGGAGCGAAAACGTCGGCCACCGCCACCGGCGCAGGGCGGGCGACGGATCGGCTGGCAGGGTGAGAGCCATTAGAGGAAGGTGACGCGCGTCTCGCGTCCCAGCACCTGAGGCATGCTGGACGGATCGTCGAGTTCAATTTCGACCTGCACGACGCGCGCGTCGGTCGAGGTCGCGCCGTCCGGCTCGATCCGCTGCATGCGCTTAACCGTCGGCGCCACTCGGGCGATCTTGCCCTTGTAGATCGTGGCACTGCCGCGGAACGTCACATCGACCCTGCCGCCGGGAATGACGCGGCCGAGATGGACTTCGTCGACGTCGGCGAAGACCCTGAGCTGGTTGAGGTCGACGATCTTGGCGATGCCGTTGCCCGAGACGCGTTCGCCCTGCCGCGAGTAGATCTGCACGACGATGCCGTCGAGCGGCGAGCGGACCAGCGACTGCTCGCGCGTCGTCTTGGCGTTGTCGAGCTTGGCCTTGAGGATGGTGATGTCGAACATAATCGCCGCGCGATCAGTGTCGAGCGAGTCCATCATCTGGCGCAGCTTGGCCTGCTCGCGTTGGAGGTCCTGCTGGGAGATATCGAGTTCGAGCTGGCGCATTTCCGGCGTCTTGCCCGAACGCGCCAGTTCCAGGGTCTTGAGCTTGCTGTTGAGTTCGGTGGTCCGCACGACCGCTTCCTGGACGGCGATCTCGGTGACCCGGAAACCCGTGAGCATGGCTTCGCGCAGGCGCTCGGTCTTGGCCAGTTCGGCCTCGGTGTTGCGCACCGTCACATCGGCTCGCGAATAATTCGACAGGACGGCGAGGATTTCGTCTTTCTTGACCCGCTGGCCGTCGTTGACGCGCAATTCGGTGAGAACGCTGCCGCCGGTGGCCACGTCGCCTGCGATCACGGCCGTACCGGCCGGCGCATCGGTATAGCCACGCGAGATCAGCGGGCCGGTCACCCGGCTGGCATCCTGGGCGCTGCTGGTCTGTCGGCTGGGAAGCGCCCACAGCGCAATGCCCGCCAGCAACACCAATGCCAGCGCGCCCATTGCGCCCAATGTAAACCTGGTCCTACGCGCCATCCGATATCGTTCCCAAGTGCGCCCCGCCGTCCCGAATGCTCAAAACGTGGAGGTGGGTGTAACCGAGCCCTTGATCACGCCGACCAACGAGAAGGTCCGGTAGATCGCGGTCAGGATCTTGTTGTACTCGTAAAGTGGCGCATTCGTGACATACACCACATCCTTCGGCTGGATACCGAACTGCTGTGCGATGAAGATAGACTGCGGCTGGTTTAAATCCAGCCGAAAAACCTGCGATCTCGTCCCCTGCGCCGTGCCGGTGTCGGCCATCCGGAAGATGAAAACGCCGGTCTTGTTGGCCCGTTCATCGGTCAGGCCGCCGACCTGGCCGAGCGCCTCCATGAGCGTCAGGCCGGTCCGGGTGATGTCGTGATTGCCGGCCTTCTGGACCGCCCCGAGGACGGTGAAGGAGCGCAGGTTCGGCCGCAGCACGATCTCGTCGCCCCGTTTGACGGGAATATCGGCGCCGGCGAGAAGTTCAGAATATTGAGCCAATAGAATGATTTGCCCGTCGCGCCTCACGAGGACTTCGAGCTGCGTCGCGATGGCGCCCTGGACCGGCCCCCCGGACCGGTTAATGGCATCGAGGATGGATCGCACGCCCTCCAGAAGAGATATCCGGCCGGGATTCCTCACCTCGCCCGACACCATCACCGTATGGCTCCGGTCGGCGGCGAATTCGACGATGACCTGCGGATCCTGGGCCTTGTTGCCGAGTTGGGTGACGATTCGCCGCTCGATCTGGCCAAGGTCCAGACCCGCTACCCGCACGGTGCCGACGAAGGGCACGTTGATCGTCCCGGCATCGGTCACACGCTGGACGCCGAGGTCGGCGGCGGCACGCTGCAGGGTCGGGAAAATGCTGCCTTCATAGGGCTCGAAGATGCGAACCTTGAGGGCGTCGCCGGGAGCCACGGCGACCGGACCGCCAAAGGACGTCGAGCCGATACCCGAGGGAATATCGATGCTGCGAATAGGCCTATAGGGCAGCACCGAGGCCGGCGTCAGATCGAAGACGTCGAAAGGCAATGCTTCCGTGCTGGTCGACGCCGCACCACCCATCCACGGGCCATCGCCCGGGATGATCTGGCAGGCAGCAAGGCCAGTGCAGAGGCAGACGGCGATGGCGGTAGGCCGCACAAAGGCGCGCACCCACGTCCAGATTGTCAAATCCCGATCTCCGTCCGAGGAACCAGCGGTGAGTCTACCACATCTTGTGGTCGTCTTCCTCTGGCGGCGAAGTAATTAACCCGTTGGGCGGCGGCGGTGCAAGTCGGCAGGTTGGGCGGCGAAACCGGGCTTCAGCCGGGCGGCAGCCTCGTCGACCGACCCCGCCACCTTGAGCAGGGTGGCAAAGCCGCTAACCGTCAGGCAATCGGCGGCCGCCCCGGTAAATCGGCACAAGGCCAGCCTGACGCCACGTTCGGCGGCCTTGCGGCTGATATCGACCAGCACGCGCACACCGGCAGCACTCATGTAGGTCACATCCGCCCCGTCGACGATGACGCCAGCGCCCGCGCGCAGTTCGGCCAAAACCGCTGTTTCGGCCGCCGCCGAGGTCGTCGAATCGAGCCGCCCCGGCAACTTCACCGTGACGATGCCGCCCTCGGACGTGATTTCGGAATGACGCTCACTCAAAACTCAGCCCCCGTCGCCCTGCTTGCGGGCTTCCGCCGCCCCGATGCTCCGCCAACGGCCGCCAAGATCGGCGCCGCGCCAATCGATCGTCCGGCTGGCCAAGGCCTGTACCATCAGAACGGGTGCCAGCGCCTCGCGCGTCAATGCCGCAAGTGCCGCCCGCAGCCCAAAATCGAGGCCGCGCCCGGCGAGGAACCACTTTTCCGCCGCCAGCCAGGCCGCAACATGTCCGAAGGCCAAGACTGCAGCCGTCCCCGGCCCCGCCCCCAGCCCCGCCAAGGCGACAATACCGGCCAGCCCCGTCACCGCGGCGCCGACCAGCGGCTCGAATGCGACCAGCGGCCACACCGGCAGGCGCAACCGGGTCCGCGCCCAGCGGACCTGCCGGCGCCAGACCGTACCCCAGTCGCGCCGGCCGAGCGGCAGGCGCTGCAGGCGGTCGCCCAGCACGGTCTTCAGGCCCAGTTCACGGACCGAGCGCACGACCGAGTAGTCGTCGGCGATCCAGCGGTTGAAGCCCTGCCAATTGCCGATGCGTTGCAGCGTCGTGTTTTCCAAGAGCGTGATGCCGCCCGAGGCGACGGCCATGCCAATACCGTCGGCGGCAAGCAGGAACCGCGCCTGATGGCCGTTGATATAGGCGCGCTCCATTTCGGCGGCAAAGCCGTCGGGCTCGTCCCCCACCTTGAGCGCCAGCACCAGGCCGACTTCGGCCGAGAGCGGCGCGGCCGCGGCGCGCAGCCCGTCGAAGTCGATGGCAATGCCGGCGTCGCAGAGCGCCACGACCGATCGAGTCGCCGCCTCGAGGCCCTTGACGACGTTGTTCATCTTGGGATTGAAGGTATCGGCCAGGCCGCAAAGGATCGGAGCCTCCGGCCACAGCGCCCGCGCCGGCGCCACGGCGCCATCTTCCTCGGAGGCGACGCAGATCAGGACCTCGGCTCCGGCGCGGGCGAGTTCGGCGAGCGCCGCGACATAGACCGGTGAGGCGTCGTGCGCACCGTTCAGGGGCGCCACGATGGAAAAATCGGATGCGGTGTGACGGGGCGGAAGGGGCGAACGGCCCCTGCGCGCGATCGCGGCACTTGCCCAGTGCAGCGCCGTCCCAAGGGACCACCAAGCCAGCGCCGCGTAGACTCCTGCGCCGGCGTCCATGGAGGGCTACTCGCCGGCCGAGAACCGGTGAACGTCGTCCTTCTCGACCAGCAGGGCGCGCTGATAGCCGCGGATGACCTCGTTCGGATCGCCCTGCGCGCGGATACGGCCATTCTCGATCCAGATGGCGCGCGAGCACAGGCGGCGCACTTCGGTCATCGAATGCGAGACGAACAGCAGCGTGCCGGTCTTGCGGAAGTTGTCGATCCAGTCGAGGCACTTGCGCTGGAAGGCGGCGTCGCCCACGGCCAGCGCCTCGTCGACCACCAGGATATCGGCCTCGACATGGGCGCAGATCGAGAAGGCAAGGCGCGTGCGCATGCCCATCGAGTAGTGCTTGCAGGGCTGTTCCATGTAATCGCCGATGCCGGCGAATTCGGCGATCGATTGGAACTTGCGCAGCACATCGGCGCGCTTGAGGCCGAGCACGGCGCCGCCGATCATGACGTTCTCGCGGCCGGAGAGTTCGAGGTCGAAGGTCGAGCCCAGCGCCAGCACCGGGGCAATGCGGCCGGTGACGCGCAGCTCGCCGTGGCTCGGCAGGGTCATGCCGCAAATCACCTGCAGCAGGGTCGACTTGCCGCAGCCGTTGCGGCCCAGGATACCGATGCTCTCGCCGCGCTTCACATCGAGATCGATCTCGCGCAGCACCCAGAACGGCTTGAAGTAATCCTTCCACCAGCCGAACAGGACCTGCTTCAGCCAGTCGTTGCGATGGGCGTAAAGCTGATAGGCCTTGCCGAGATTCCGGGTCTGGACGACGACTTCAGATGACATCGACGATGACATTCCGATACCTGCCGAAGAATCCATAACCGAAGTAGAAGGTCACCACCGAGCAGAACAGCGCCCAGACATAGACGCGCCAGTCCGGCAGATGGCCGTACAGCACGATGTCGCGCGTCACCTCGACGAAGCCGGTGAGCGCATTGGCGTAAATCCAGAAGTCGAAGGGTGGAGGCAGCGCGGTGTGCGGATAGAACACCGGCGTCGCGAACATGAACAGCGGCACGATGTTGATCATCAGGTAACCGGCGTCGCGTGTGAAGGCGCCGACGGCGCAGAGGATCCACGACATGCCAATCAGGAAGGCGACGAACGGGATGAAGATCAGCGGCAGCAGCAACACCGTCCACGGCAATTTGAAGTCCATGGCGATGAACTGGAAGATCAGCATGACGGCCAGCGAGATAAGCGTGTAGGCCGTCGCGCGCAGCGTCGAGATCACCGCCAGCATGTCGCTGGGGAAGATCGTCTGCTTGATGAAATGGGCATACTCGTGCAGCAGCATCGGCGCACGGAAGGCCATCTCGGCGAAGAAATTGAAGACAAGGATGCCGCTGAAGATGAACAGCGCATAAGCCATGCGCGGGCCGGTCGTGTCGCTGAGCGGGAGCTGCAGGTTGGTGGTGAAGGCAAAGGTATAGACGGCGATGGCGAGTAACGGCGCGACGACCGCCCAGATCCAGCCGGCGACCGAACCTTTGAAGCGCTCGCGCACCTCGCGGCGCAGGATGGCCGCGATCAGGTCCTGGTGGTGCCACATCTGCGTGAACGGCGCGCCGAAGAATTTGAGGGCGCGTTCGAGCGGGCCGAGATTAGCGACCACGATCTGCTTGCCGTTCACGACGTTCACGGACGGCATTTGCCCCGTCTCTCCTTCTTGGGTCTCGTGGTGAGCCCGGTGGGGTACGATCCCACGACCCTCTGATTAAAAGTCAGATGCTCTACCGCTGAGCTACGGGCCCGCCCCGACGACTCGACCGGGGACACGCCCCGACGCGGCGCTCCTATAAAGTGCGCCGCCGTATGGGTCAACGCGTCGCCCTGCCCGTTCAGCTGGCCGAGAACTTGGTTTTCAGCCTCTGGAAGACCCGTTTGGACACGAATTGCGACGTGTCGCCGCCCAGCCGCGCGATGTCCTTGACCAGCGAGGAGGCGATAAATTGGTGCCGGTCGGAGGCCATCAGGAAGATGGTCTCGATATTGGGCTCCATGCGGGCATTCATATTGGCCATCTGGGTCTCGTACTCGAAGTCCGAAACTGCCCGCAATCCGCGGATAATCAGCGACGCATTGACCTTCTTGGCGAAGTGAATCAGCAGCCCGTCGAACGGCACGATGGTGATGCGCGAGCGATCGGCCTCCGGGAAGTCGGCGATGTCCTCGTTGATGATCTCGACGCGTTCCTCAAGCGAAAACAGCGGGCCCTTGCCCGCGCTGGTCGCCGGGCCAATCACCAATCTGTCCACAAGCCGCAACGAGCGGCGTATGATTTCCATGTGGCCGCTGGTGATCGGATCGAACGTGCCCGGATAGACACCGGTGCGCTCGGTCATGTCTCCCCCTTATTCGCCTGACGAGGTGGCGGAGTCTTAGCCGCACGACCAGCCCTTATCCACCGTTTGTTTCATCGGGCGTTTCACCCGGCGGGTCGCCGCCGGCATCGCCAGAGACGTCGGCGGCATGACCGTTGCCGTTGGCTTCGCCGGCGTCGTCCTCGCCGATCCGGATCGCCGAGACGACGCGCTCGCCCTCGCTCACCGTGACGATGCGCACGCCGCGCGTGGCACGACCGGCGATGCGAATGCCATCGACCGGGCAGCGGATCAGCGTGCCGCCATCGGTCACCAGCATGATCTGGTCCGTCGCCAGAACCGGGAATGCCGCCACAACCTGGGCGCTCTCGGTCAGGTTCATCAGCTCGACGCCTTTGCCGCCACGGCCGGTCACGCGATACTCGTAGGCCGAAGTTCGTTTGCCCAATCCGGTATGGGCAACCGTGAGCACGAACTCTTCCTTGTCCTGCAATTCGGCGAAGCGTTCGGTCGACAGCGACGTCGCCGGTGCTGCGCTCTCCTCGGCGGACGGCGCTTCCACCGTGGCCGCCTCTTCATCGAGATTCGCCAGCTGACGGAGCGCCCGCGACTGGCGCAGATAGGCGTCGCGATCCTCCGTCGTGATGCCCTTGCCGGCATCGATCAGCGACATCGAGATCACTTCATCGCCCTCGGCCAGGGCGATGCCGCGCACGCCCGTCGAGGCACGGCTCTGGAACACGCGCACGGTCGAGACCGGGAACCGCATGGCGCGGCCCTGGCGCGTCGCCAGCAGCACGTCCTGCTCCTCGCCACAAACACTGACACCGATCAGTCGGTCGCCGGAATCCTCGCCCTCGAACTTCATGGCGATCTTGCCGTTCTGATTGACGCTGACGAAGTCGCTGAGTTCGTTGCGGCGCACGCCGCCGCGCGAAGTGGCGAACACGACATGCAGCGCAGCCCAGCTCGCCTCGTCCTCCGGCATCGGCATCACCGTGGTGATGGTCTCACCCTCGCCGAGCGGCAGCAGGTTCACGAAGGCCTTGCCGCGGGCCTGCGGCGTACCCAGTGGCAATTTCCAGACCTTGAGCTTGTAGACGATGCCGCGGCTGGAGAAGAACAGCACCGGGGTATGGGTATTGGCCGCAAACAGGCTCGAGACGAAATCGTCCTCGCGCGTCGCCATGCCGGAACGGCCCTTGCCGCCGCGGCGCTGGGCGCGATAGGCCGAGACCGGCACGCGCTTGACGTAGCCGCCATGCGTCACCGTGACGACCATGTCCTCGCGCTGGATCAGGTCCTCGATATCCTGCTCGAACTCGTTGTCGACGATCTCGGTGCGGCGCGGCGTGGCGAACTGTTCCTTGATGGCGCGCAGCTCGGTGTCCATCAGCGCGAACAGCTTGTCGCGGTCGCCCAGCAGTTCGAGAAAGCCTTCGATCATCTTCGCGACTTCGGTCAGTTCCTCGGCGATCTTGTCGCGCTCCAACCCGGTCAGGCGCTGCAGGCGCAGTTCTAGGATGGCGCGGGCCTGCACTTCGGAGAGCTTGTAGGTACCCTCGGCGGAGATCTCGCGGCCCGGCTCAGCGATCAGCGCGATCAGCGACGCCACGTCGGATGCCGGCCAGTCCTTGGCCATCAGGCGTTCGCGCGCCACCACCGGGTCGGGCGAGGTGCGGATCATCGCGATCACTTCATCGATATTGGCCACGGCGATGGCCAGACCGACCAGGACATGGGCGCGGTCACGGGCGTGGTTGAGCTCAAACTTGGTGCGCCGCGTGATGAGTTCCGCGCGGAAGCGGATGAAGGCCTCAAGGAGCTCCTTGATGTTCATCAACTTCGGACGGCCGCCATCGAGCGCCAGCGAGTTGACGCCGAAGCTGGTCTGCAACGGCGTGAAACGGAAAAGCTGGTTCAGCACGACATCGGCCATGGCATCGCGCTTGAGTTCGATCACCATGCGCACGCCGTCGCGGTCGCTCTCGTCGCGCACCTCGGAGACACCCTCGACGCGCTTGTCGCGCACCACTTCGGCGATGCGCTCGTGCAGGCGTGCCTTGTTTTCCTGGTAGCAGACTTCCGAGACGATAATCGATTCGCGGCCCCCTCGGCCCTCCTCGATGCGCGTCTTGGCCCGCATGATGATCGAGCCACGGCCCAGCTCATAGGCGGCCCGGATACCGTTGCGGCCGAGGATGATGCCGCCGGTCGGGAAGTCCGGCCCCGGCACATGCTCCATGACTTGCTGGATCGTGAGTTCGGGATTGTCGATCAAGGCGCAGCAGGCATCGATCAACTCGCCGAGATTGTGCGGCGGGATATTGGTCGCCATGCCGACGGCAATGCCGCCGGCGCCATTGGCCAGAAGGTTTGGATAGGCGGCCGGCAGAACCGTCGGCTCGATGCCATTTTCGTCGTAATTCGCCTGGAAATCGACGGTGTCCTTGTCGATATCGGCCAACATCGTCTCGGCGACGCGCGCCAGCCGCGCTTCGGTGTAGCGCATGGCCGCCGGCGGATCGTTGTCCATCGAGCCGAAATTGCCCTGCCCCGAAATCAGCGGCAGGCGCATGGAGAAATCCTGCGCCATGCGGACGAGGGCGTCGTAGATCGATTGATCGCCGTGCGGGTGATACTTGCCCATAACGTCGCCGACGATGCGCGCCGACTTGCGGAAGGGATGGGTCGAGTCATACCCGCCCTCCTTCATCGCAAACAGGATGCGACGCTGCACCGGCTTCAGACCGTCGCGCGCATCGGGAAGCGCGCGCGACACGATCACGCTCATTGCGTAATCGAGGTACGAGCGGCGCATCTCCTCTTCGATGGTGATCGGCGCGATGTCGTGCGACGGTGTCGGCGGCGGCACGTCGGCAGGCGGCGGAGGCGCCGGTGGAAGGGTCGTATCGTCGCTCACGGAGCCTCTTTTTTACTTCATATGGAGGGCCTCGGCGGGGGGTCCGCGCGAGGAAGGTCGCACACTATCAAACCCCGCTCTGAATGCCAGTAAAAAGCACCGGAGAACGCTTTCTTTAACCCTTTGATTTATTTGTGGAAATTGACGCTCAAAACAGCCCCCAACCGGCCCGGAAACCGACCTGGAAAATGACTATCGAAACGCCCCTGAAATCGACCTCAAACCGCCCTTCCGTCGTGGTCTTCGACCTGGGCGGCGTGCTCATCGACTGGAGCCCGCATCACCTCTATCGAAAGCTGATCCCGGACGACCGCGAGCGCGGGAAATTCCTGACCGAAATCACGACCTCGGCCTGGCATGGCGCGCAGGATCGCGGCGGCGATCCTGCCGAGGCGACACGCCGCCTGCAGGCACTTCACCCCGATAAGGCCGGGTTGATCTCGGCCTTCTACGGCCGCTTCGAGGAAATGATGGAGCCGGATTTTCCGGCGATGACCGCCCTGGTCGAGCGCCTGCACGCAGCCGGCACGCCGCTCTATCTGCTGTCGAACGCGCCGGCTTTCCTCGATGGCTGGTTGCGCGACCGCCTGCGCCATCGCCACCTCTTCCTCGGCCACTTCCGCGACTATGTCGTGTCGGGCGCCGAGGGCTGCTTCAAACCGGATGCCGCGATCTTCGGCCTCGTCTGCAAGCGCGGCGGATTCCTGCCCGCCGAAGCCGTGTTAATCGACGACCTGGAAGGAAACGTCGACGGCGCCCATGCCGCCGGCATGCACGGCATCCACCATCGATCGCCGGAAAAGACGATCGCAGCACTCCGCGCGCTCGGCCTACCCGCCTAGCTGTCGAGGCTCTTCACGTAGCGCCAGTAGCGCAGCCCGAAATTGGCCTGCAACTCGACGTCGAAGGCGAAGCCCATGCGTTCGTAGAGGCCGCGCGCCGTCGTCATGGCCTCGTTGGTATGCAGACCGATGCAGTCGGCGCCATCCTTGCGCGCCCGGGCGATGCACCACTCGGTCAGGCCGCGCGACAGACCGTGGCCGCGGGCGCCGTGAGCGACACCGAGCAGGCGCAGGGAGGCCCATTCGCGGGGGAAGATCACGCCGTCGGAACGGCCGGGCGCGAAGTAGAAGACCACGGCATCGATGCCCGAGGCGCCCCGCACGCCGGCGATCTCGGCATCCGGCAGATTGCCCGGCGCGGCGGCCAGGCCGTTGCGCAGGCGAGGCCACTCACCCGGGCCCACGCGGTTGGTGTAGTCGGAATAGGATTCGACCAGCAACTCGCCCACCGCCGCGTGATCCGCCGCGGTCAGGGTCTCGATGCGAGCCATTGCCCGGCCCTAGAACGGGATGTCGTCGTCCAGCTCGGCCTTGCCGCGGGCCGCCGCCGGGCGGCCACCGCCGCTCATCGCCGGTGTCGCCGAAGCGCCGAACGAATCGTCCATGCCGCCGCCCACGCCGGCACCACCGCCCTCACCACCCTTGCCGTCGAGCATGGTGAGCGAGCCGCCGAAGCGCGGGATCACGACTTCCGTGGTGTAGCGTTCCGCGCCGCTCTGGTCGGTCCATTTGCGCGTCGTGAGCTGGCCTTCGAGATAGACCTTGGCACCCTTGCGCAGGAATTTCTGGGCCACTTCGGCCAGCTTGTCGTTGAAGATGACGACGCGGTGCCACTCGGTGCGCTCCTTGCGCTCGCCGCTGGCCTTGTCCCGCCACGTCTCCGATGTCGCCACCGACATGTTCACGAGGGAGCGGCCGTCCTGCATCGCCTTCACTTCAGGGTCGCGCCCCAGATTGCCGACGAGAATGACCTTGTTGACGCTGCCCGCCATGGAGCTCTCCTTTTGCATTCCCGGTGACACGGTACGTGCCACCTACCTCACTTTGAGTAGGTTACTCCGAACAGACTGTGAACAACCACCGATTTTGAGTTGTAGCTCGGGCCATGCCGGGCGACACCAATTGCGCATGTTTCGTGACTTATATTCAAAAGCCTGCCGATCGATCGCCCATCGCTACGATGGGCTGGCCCTGAAACTCCACCGCGCCGCGGTCATTTACATCGACGCCTATACCAACACCGACTTCAATTTCCGGGTAAATGGCGAGATGCGGGTGCTCGAGCGGCTGTTGCCGCTCTGCGGCGACAAGCCCGTGGTCTTCGACGTCGGCTGCAACAACGGCGAATGGAGCGAGCTGGCGCTGAAGCGCCGGGGCGACATCGCCCTGCACGGCTTCGAGATCGCCTCGACCATGCAGGAGGAGATCAAAAACCGCCTCGGCCATAATCCGAATTTCACCCTCTGCCCTTTTGGCCTGTCGGACTGCGAGAGCACGGTGAGCTTCGCGCTCTATCGCGACAACCCGGTACTGACGTCGCTGGTCAAGGACCTGCCCCGCCGCGCCGGCGGCACGACACTGAAGCCCGAAATCGTCGAAGGCCACGTCGAGCGCGGCGACGAATACTGCCGCCGCAACGGCATCGAGCGCCTCGGCTTCGTGAAGGTCGATGTCGAGGGCCACGAGTGGGAAGTGCTCGATGGCTTCAGCGCCATGCTGGCCGAGAGGCGCATCGACGCACTGCAATTCGAGTTCGGCTTCGAGGCCTATATCACCGGCCGCACCCTGCGCCAGTACATGCAGCGTTTCACCGCGCTCGGCTACACGGTCGGCCGCGTGCTCACCGTCGGCGTCTATTTCAGCGGCGAAGGCCAGCAGTTCGAGCGCCTGGCTTTCGGCGACTATGTCGCCGTGCGCTCCGACCGGCCCGACCTGATCGCGGCGCTGAAGCCGGACAATCCCAGAGCGATCTACGATCCCTGAAACGTTTCGCGTGAGCCAGATTCATGGCTGCCCGCGCAAAATTCAATAGTGGCGCCGACAGCCTGACCGTATCGTCGCGGCCATGAAAAAGTCCTTCTACATCGACCAGCTTTCCCGAAGTCAGGCCTATGCCATGCTGGGCGGCGCCGCGCTGATGATGACCCTGGCGATGGGCATCCGGCAGAACCTCGGCCTCTTTCAGGCGCCCGCCTCGAAGGACCTCGGTATCGCCATCTCCGACTTCGCGCTCGCCATCTCGGTGCAGCAGGTCGCCTGGGGCCTGAGCCAACCCTTCGCCGGCGTGCTTGCCGACAAATGCGGCACGCGCTGGGTCTCGCTGGTCGGCAGTGTGATGTTCATCGCCGGTCTGCTGCTGATGGCGACGGCGGGCAGTGCCTTGCCCATCGTCATCGGCGGCGGCCTGCTGATCGGCGTGGCGCTGGCCTGCACGACCTCCGGTATCACCGCCAATATCGCCGCCCGCGTCGTTCGTCCGGAGCGCCGCACGCTGGCTTTCGGCCTCGTCTCGGCGGCCGGTTCGGTCGGCACCATGCTGACGGCGCCGATCGCGGCCTATCTCCTCAATCACGATACCTGGCGCACCGCCGTCTGGGCTTTCGCCATCCTGGCGCTGGCCATGCTGCCGGCGGCCTTCATCGGCAGCCGCGCCGACAAGCTGCCCAACAGCCTGTCGACCGACCGCGACCTCACCCTCGCGGGCGCGCTCGAAGAGGCGCGCCAGCACTCAGGCTATGTCGTCATGGCGGCGGCCTTCTTCGTCTGCGGCCTGCAGCTCGTCTTCCTCACCACCCACTTGCCGACCTATCTCGCGCAGTGCGGCATGGATGCGAGCTACAGCGCGCTCGTCCTGATGCTGATCGGCGGCTTCAACATCCTGAGCTCCTGGATCTTCGGCTGGCTGGGCGACCGCTACCCCAAGCGCCTGCTGCTGGGCGGCATCTACCTCGCCCGCTCCGCCGCGCTGGCCGCCTTCTTCATGTATCCGCCGACGCCGCTCAGTGTCGTCCTGTTCGGCGCCGCCATGGGCACGCTGTGGCTGGGCGTCATCCCGCTGGTCAACGGGCTGGTGGTGCAGCTCTTCGGCCTGCGCTTCCTCTCGACGCTGACCGGCATCGCCTTTCTCAGCCACCAGGCCGGCTCCTTCCTCGGCGCTTGGGGCGGCGGCTATCTCTTTGATCTGATGGGCAACTACGACCTCGCCTGGAAGATCGGCGTGCTGGTCGGCCTGATCGCCGGCACCGCACAGCTCCTGATGAACGACCGGCCGACCGACCGGGTAGCGGCCGCTGCGGCGGCCTGACGCTGGTTTATCCAGACGGGGTGTAAAACCTTTCCCGGATAGCCATATGCGCTCGTCCCGCGCATCGCCTATTGTCAGGTTCATATGGCCAAGCCCCGTCTGTCACCCGCCGAACCGAGCCGCGTCATCTCGGTACGCGGCGCGCGCGAGCACAATCTCAAGAATGTCGACATCGACCTGCCGCGCGACCGGCTGGTGGTGATCACCGGCCTGTCGGGTTCAGGCAAGTCCTCGCTCGCTTTCGACACTATCTACGCCGAGGGCCAGCGCCGCTACGTCGAGAGTCTTTCGGCCTATGCCCGCCAGTTCCTCGAACTGATGCAGAAGCCCGATGTCGATTCGATCGACGGCCTGTCGCCTGCCATCTCGATCGAACAGAAAACGACCTCGCGCAATCCGCGCTCGACGGTCGGCACCGTCACCGAGATCTACGACTACCTGCGCCTGCTCTTCGCCCGTGTCGGCATCCCCTACTCGCCGGCCACCGGCCTGCCGATCGAGAGCCAGACCGTTTCGCAGATGGTCGACCGCATCAAGACCATGGCCGACGGCACGCGTCTCTACCTGATGGCGCCCATCGTGCGCAGCCGCAAAGGTGAATACCGAAAGGAACTGCAGGAGCTGCAGAAGAAGGGTTTCCAGCGCGTCAAGATCGACGGCAAGCTCTACGACATCGCCGAGGCGCCGGCGCTCGACAAGAAGTTCAAGCACGACATCGACGTCGTGGTCGACCGCATCGTCGTGAAACCGGATCTCGGCAATCGTCTCGCCGACTCGATCGAAACCGCGCTCACCCTCGCCGAGGGCCTGGCCGTCGCCGAAAACGCCGATACCGGCGAGCGCACGGTCTTCTCGGCGCGCTTCGCCTGTCCCGTCTCGGGCTTCACCATCGAGGAGATCGAACCCCGCCTCTTCTCCTTCAACGCGCCGCAGGGCGCCTGCCCAGCCTGCGATGGCCTGGGCGTGAAGATGTTCTTCGATGCCGAACTGGTGGCGCCGGACGACCGGCTGTCGCTTGCCGAGGGCGCCATCGCGCCCTGGGCCGATTCGTCGGGCCAGTATTACATGCAGACGCTGGAGAGCCTGGCCAAGCACTTCAAGGTCAAGATGTCGACGCCGTGGCGCGACCTGCCGAAGAAGGCGCGCGACGCCGTGCTGTTCGGCAGCGGCAGCGAATCGGTTGCCATGCGCTACGACGACGGCATCCGCCAGTACCAGACGACCAAGCCGTTCGAGGGCGTGATCCCCAATCTCGACCGCCGCTGGAAGGAGACCGATTCCTCCTGGGTGCGCGAGGATCTCGAACGTTATCAGCAGGAACACAAGTGCGAGACCTGCAACGGCGCCCGCCTCAAGCCCGAGGCGCTGGCCGTCAAGATCGCCGGCCACAACATCAGCCAGACCACCGAGTTCTCGATCGGCGAGGCGGTGAAGTGGTTTTTGGCTTTGGCGCCCAAACTCACCGCAAAGCAGCGCGAGATTGCCGAGCGCATCCTGAAAGAGATCAACGAACGGCTGGGCTTCCTCGACAACGTCGGTCTCAGTTACCTCACACTCGACCGCACATCCGGCACGCTGTCCGGCGGTGAGAGTCAGCGCATTCGTCTGGCATCGCAGATCGGCTCGGGCCTGACCGGCGTGCTCTACGTGCTCGATGAGCCGTCGATCGGCCTGCATCAGCGCGACAACGACAGGCTGCTCAAGACGCTGACCCGGCTGCGCGACCTCGGCAATACGGTGCTGGTGGTCGAGCATGACGAGGACGCAATCCGCGCCGCCGATTACCTCGTCGACATGGGCCCCGGCGCCGGCGCGCTGGGGGGCCACGTTGTCGCCCAGGGCACGCCCGAGGAGGTGATGCGCAACAGCGCCAGCCTCACCGGCCAGTACCTCTCGGGCTTCCGCCAGATCCCGATCCCCAAGCGCCGCGTGCCCGCCCCGCCGGGCGGCAAGGATGGCGGGCGCTGGTTGACGCTCAAGGGCGCCAAGGCCAACAACCTGCAGAACGTCACGGCCAATATCCCGCTCGGTACCTTCACCTGCGTCAGCGGCGTCTCGGGCAGCGGCAAGAGCACGCTGATCGTCGAGACGCTCTACAAGGCGCTGGCCAAGCGGCTCAACAATGCGCGCGAGCATCCCGGCGAATATGCCTCGCTCGATGGCCTGCAGTATCTCGACAAGATCGTCGATATCGATCAGTCGCCGATCGGCCGCACGCCGCGCTCCAACCCGGCGACCTATACCGGCGCCTTCTCGCCGATCCGCGACTGGTTCTCGCAACTGCCAGAATCGACGGCGCGCGGCTACAAGCCCGGCCGCTTCTCGTTCAACGTCAAGGGCGGCCGTTGCGAAGCCTGCCAGGGCGATGGCGTGATGAAGATCGAGATGCACTTCCTGCCCGACGTCTACGTTCAGTGCGACGTCTGCAAGGGCAAGCGCTACAACCGCGAGACGCTCGAGATCATCTTCCGCGGCAAGTCGATCGCCGATGTGCTCGACATGACGGTCGACGAGGGCTGCGACTTCTTCAAGGCCGTGCCGATCATCCGCGACAAGCTGCTGACCCTGCAGCAGGTCGGCCTCGGCTATATCCATATTGGCCAGCAAGCGACGACGCTCTCGGGGGGCGAGGCGCAGCGCGTCAAGCTCGCCAAGGAACTCTCCCGCAGAGCGACCGGCCGCACGCTCTATATCCTCGACGAGCCGACCACCGGCCTGCATTTCGAGGACGTGCGCAAATTGCTCGAAGTGCTGCATCGCCTGGTCGAGACCGGCAATACGGTGCTGGTGATCGAGCACAATCTCGAAGTCATCAAGACCGCCGACTGGGTGCTCGATCTCGGCCCCGACGGCGGCACCGGCGGCGGCCGCATGGTGGCCGAAGGTCCTCCGGAAGCCATCGTCAAGGTGCCCGAGAGCTACACCGGACAATACCTCGCGCGCTATCTGCCGCGCAGCGCCTCGGCCAAGAAGCGGGCTTAGGCGCGCCTCCAACGAATCTCACCGAGGTCGTAGCCGAACTGGCGCTCGACCACGGCGGCCGTGGCATCGGAGGCGTCAACCTTGCGGGCTGCGACCCGCGCCTGGGCAACCTCTTTCGGCACATCGAGCCAGATGCCGTCGAAGGGCACATCCATCTTCACCGCCACCGCCTCGACCGCCGCCCGTTCCTCGGGTTTGGCGAAGACCGCATCGACGATGACGGACTGGCCGGCCTTCAGAATGCGCTCCGCGCGTCCGAGGCAGGTCGTATAGACAGCCGCCGACGATTCCGGTGAATAGCTTCCCGCCGGCATGCGTTCTTCCAGCGCGATCCCGGCCTGCCGCTTGCGCTCGACATCGCTGCGGACAACGACGGCCCCGGGCGCACGGCCGAGCTTCGGCGCCAGATCGAGCGCCAGTGTCGTCTTGCCCGACCCGGATAGACCACCGACCGCCATCAGCTTCGCCGGTGCAGGCTTCAAGAGATCGAACGCCGCGCGTTGATAGTTTCGTGCCAACTCGTCGACTTCGCCGTGCATGGCCGCCGCCGCCGAACCGACATAGGCGCGGATGGCGGCGCGGCGGGACAGGAACATCGGCAGCAGCGCCAATGCCTCGTCATGTGGTGCGCCGGGCACTTCGACGATGCGCCACAGCCATTCGTTCAACAGGCGGTTGGCCAGCCCGCCCAATCCCTGGCGCGTCAGGTCCATCAAGGGGAAAGACAGGTCGTAAAGCACGTCGATATTGGCGATGCGCTCGGAGAACTCGATGGCGTCGAAGGGCACCGGCTTGCCGGCGATCAACACGATGTTGCGCAGATGCAGATCGCCATGGCAGCGCCGCACCGCGCCCGCCGCGGCGCGGCGCGCGACGATGTCGAGGTAGGGCTCCAGCGCGGCCGGCATGGCCTCAGCCAGCGCCTCGCTAAGGGCGGGATCGAGCCGGTCACCGGCCTCGCGCATCTGGCGCACGTCGGCGGCGATGGAGTGACGATAGTCCTCCGGCCGGGAGAAGCCGGCGACCGGCACCAGACCGTCGTGAAAAGCCGCCACGCGGGCGCCGAGTGCTGCCATCATATCGGGCGTGAGAGCGCCCTTCCCGGCCATCCGGTCGAACAACCCCTCCTCGTCGAAGCGGCGCATGACGACAAGCCAGTCGACGGCCTCCGTCGCGGCCTCTTCAGGCTCACCCAGGACCAGGGCGCCATCGTGGCCCCGCCGGATCGGCGCGACGCCGAGATAAATCTCAGGCGCGAGCTTGTGGTTGATGGCGATTTCAGCGGCGCACATTTCACCGCGCCGTTCGGCCGTCGAGAAATCCATGTAGGGAAACTTCACGGCACGCTTCAGCTTGTAGGCGCGCTCACCCGAGAGAAAGACGACGGCGCCATGCGTATCGATGCGGCGCGCCGGCGCGAGCTTTCGAGCCAGAAAATCGACGACCTCTGACTGATCCTGGACGATGAAGGACGGTTGCTCGGTCATTCGTCAGTTGAGCGACTGGCGTGGCTCGCCGTCGTTCCACGGATCGATATGCAGGATGATCTCGGCCTGGGGGAAGGACTCCTGGATCGCCATCTCGATGGTGTCGCCCATGATATGGGCGCGGCCCAGAGACATGGTCGGATGCAGCACGACGTGGAGCTGGATGAACTTGGTCAGGCCCGAGGAGCGCGTGCGCAGGTCGTGAACGTTGCGCACGCCGGGATGGCGCCCGACGATGTCGAGGATGCGCTGGCGATCCTCCATCGGCAATTCGCGGTCCATCAATACGTCAATCGACTCGCGCCCGATGTGCCAGGCGCCGAATACAAGGAAGCCGGCGACCGCCAGCGCCACGGCAAGATCGAGCAGCGGCAAAGCCAGGCGGCTCGACGCGTAGAGTCCCACACCCACCGCCACGTTGGTCACCAGATCAGTCGTGTAGTGCGCCCGGTCGGCGCCAATGGCGAGCGAGCCGGTGCGGCGCATGACGTGGTTCTGGAACAGGACAAGCCCGATGGTCAGAGCCATCGCCAGGGCGCTGACGGCGATGCCGACGATCTCCTGCTGTACGGCATGGGGATGCAGGAAGCGGTCCGCTACCGTCAGTACCACGCCACCCGCCGAGGCCGCAATGAAGCCTGCCTGCGCCACGCCCGCCAGGGCTTCGGCCTTGCCGTGGCCAAAGCGATGGTCGTCGTCGGCCGGGATCAACGACTGGCGGATGGCGATGAAGGTGATCAGGGAGCTGACGAGGTCCAGCGACGAATCGACCAGCGAGGACAGCATGCTCACCGAGTCGGTGATCAGCCAAGCCGCCGCCTTGGCCACGATCAACACCACCGCCACCGCCATCGAGGCAAGGCTCGCCTGCCGCATCAGGCGGCCGGCCGCCTCCGGGTTCAGGGGTAAAGGGTTCGCGTCGACCACGGCGCACCGGCCGAAGAGCGTTGGTATTCCAGGCGGTCGTGCAGTCGGAAGGCGCCGTCGCGCCAGAACTCGATCAGCGTCGGCGTCAGCCGGAAGCCCGACCAGTGCGGCGGCCTCGGTACGGTTCCGACCAGATGCTTGGCGGTGTATTCCGCCACGCGCTTCTCGAGCGCAAATCGGCTTTCCAGCGGGCGCGACTGCTCCGACGCCCAGGCGCCGATCTGGCTGCCGCGCGCCCGGGTGGCGTAATAGGCATCGGCCTCGGCCGCCGTGGTCGGCGTGATCGGCCCTTCGAGGCGGACCTGCCGGCGCAGGGACTTCCAGTGAAACAACAACGCCGCCTTGGGATGCGCCGTCAGTTGCCGGCCCTTGCGGCTTTCATAGTTGGTGTAGAAGACGAAACCGTCGGCGTCGTAGCCCTTGAGCAGGACCATGCGCTGCGACGGCGTGCCATCCGGCCCGACCGTGGCCAAAGCCATGGCTTCGGGGTCGTTCGGCTCGCTGGTCTTGGCCTCGGCGAACCAATCGGCGAAAATCGTCAGGGGGTCGGGCTTTTCCTCGATCATGCACCACAATATGAGGGGCCGCGAAGCCTTCCACCACCGGCATCTTGTCCCAACCGGCCCACCCCGCTAAGAACAAGGGATGTCAGCTCCTGCACAATTAATGGCCGGTAAAAAAGGCCTCGTCATGGGGGTCGCCAACCATCGGTCGATCGCCTGGGGAATCGCCAAGGCCTGCCACGAGCACGGCGCCGAACTCGCCTTCACCTATCAGGGCGAGGCGCTGGAAAAACGCGTGCGCCCGCTGGCCGAGTCGATCGGTAGCAAGCTGGTCCTGCCCTGCGACGTCACCGACAAGGCCAGCATCGACGCCACCTTCGCCGAACTCGAAAAAACCTGGGGCAAGCTCGACTTTCTGGTGCACTGCATCGCCTTTTCCAACAAGGATGAATTGAAGGGCCGCTACCTCGACACCTCGCCGGAGAACTTCCAGCTCACCATGAACGTGAGCTGCTATTCCTTCACCGCGGTGGCGCAGCGCGCCGTGCCGCTGATGAAGGATGGCGGAAGCCTGGTGACGCTCACCTACTACGGCGCCGAGCGTGTCATGCCGCATTACAACGTCATGGGTGTCGCCAAGGCCGCCCTCGAAGCCAGCGTGCGCTATCTCGCCGCCGACCTCGGCGACCTCAACATCCGCGTCAACGCCATCTCGGCCGGCCCGATCAAGACGCTGGCCGCCTCAGGCATCGGCGACTTCAGCTACATCATGAAGTGGAACGAGCTCAACGCGCCGCTCAAGCGCAATGTTACAACCGAAGAAGTGGGCAATGCCGGCCTCTTCCTGCTGTCCGATCTCGGCAGCGGCGTGACCGGCGAAGTCATGCATGTCGATTCGGGCTACCACGTCGTCGGCATGATGAAGACGTCTTCGGCCAAGCAGCTCTCCGAGTTGCTGGCGAATTTCAGCGACGACTAGGCGGACCGTCGGCCATGGCCGGCAGCAGTTTCGGCACCCTTTTCAAGTTCACCAGCTGGGGCGAGAGTCACGGCCCGGCGATCGGCTGCGTCGTCGACGGCACGCCGCCGCGCCTTGCCCTGCAGGAAAGCGACATCCAGGTCTGGCTCGACAAACGCCGCCCCGGCCAGTCGCGCTTCGTCACGCAACGCCAGGAACCCGACACGGTAAAGATCCTGTCCGGCGTCTTCGAGGGCGTCTCCACCGGCACGCCGATCGCGCTGCATATCGACAATGTCGACCAGCGCAGCCGCGACTACGGCGAGATCAAGGACCAGTTCCGCCCGGCCCATGCCGACTACACCTATTTCAAGAAATACGGCGTGCGCGACTATCGCGGCGGCGGCCGGCAGTCGGCCCGTGAGACCGCCGTGCGCGTGGCTGCCGGCGCCGTGGCCCGCAAGATTTTGGGTAACGGCGTCAGCATCCGCGGCGCCGTGGTCCAGATGGGCTCGCAAAAGATCGACCGCAGCAAATGGGACTGGGACGCCACCGGCGACAACCCGTTCTGGTGTCCCGACCGCCAAGCCGCGCAGGGCTGGGAAGGCTATCTCGACGACATCCGCAAGCGCGGCAGCTCCTGCGGCGCCATCGTCGAGGTCGTGGCCTCGGGCGTGCCGGTCGGGCTGGGCGATCCGGTCTACGACAAGCTCGACGCCGATCTCGCCAAGGGCCTGATGAGCATCAACGCCGTGAAGGGCGTGGAGATCGGCGACGGCTTTGCCGTGGCCGGCATGAGCGGCGAGGAAGATGCCGACGAGATGCGCATGCAGGACGGCCAGCCGGTCTTCCTCAGCAATCATGCCGGCGGCATCCTGGGCGGCATCTCGAGCGGCCAGGACATCGTCTGCCGTCTCGTCGTCAAGCCGACCAGTTCGATCCTTTCGACCGTGCGCAGCGTCGACCGCTTCGGCAAGGAGGTCGAATTGCGTACCAAGGGCCGTCACGATCCCTGCGTCGGCATCCGCGCAACGCCGGTGGCCGAGGCCATGGTGGCCTGCGTGCTGGCCGATCACCTGCTGCGCCACCGCGCGCAAAACGGCGGCTGATCCGGACTGATGGCACCGCGCCCACCCGTCGAGGCCCGCTACAGCCCGTTTCACAACTACAGCATGGCTGTCGTTGCCGCCGCGATGGTCGTGGCCGCGCTCGTCTTCATGGTGCGCCGGCCGGAGAGCATTACCTCCGCTTCCTTCAGCGATCCGCGCTTCCTGCTTTTTCTGCTGCTCGGCATCGCCATGGGTTACTACACCTTCGTCGGCGTGCGCCGCGCGCTCGACCGCACGCCGCAGGTCACGGTCGACCGCGACGGCATCGTGCTGGGCTTCGGCCGCCACCGCCGCTTCACCTGGGATGAAATCCAGTGGGTGAAGCTTCATCGCCTGTCGCTGCGCCCGCAGCTGCAGATCGGCATCGACCCGGAGACTTTCCTGAACGCCGATCTGCGGCTCTCCATGTGGAATCTCGACGACCCGCTGCGCCCGGTACGCGGTGTACCTGCTGCAGTGGGCCTGCGCGATAACGGGCTCGACACACGGGCCTCGACATTGCTTGATGCGGTCCGGAGCTTTCGCCCCTCACTCGTGAAATCCTGACCGGAGGTCGCCATGCGGCGATACATCGTCGGCCTGCTCGCGACGCTCGGCACCCTCACCCTCTTCGCGTTGATCGGTGTCGTGGCCTTACTCTATGCCGGCCCGTTCGGCAGCAAGCCTTTGCCCAAATCGATGGTGCTGTCGGTCGACCTGCGTACCGTACCACCCGAAGCCGCTTCGAGTGGATTGCTGAGCGGCGGTCTCTTCCGCAACACGCCCGATCTCACGCATGTGCTCGAAATCCTGTGGCAGGCGGCCGACGATCCGCGCGTCGCAGGCCTGTTCGTCGAGATTGGCGACGACGATGCCGGCCTCGCCCGCGTCCAGGAATTGCGCCAGGCGATCGCCCGCATCCGCGGCAAGGGCAAATTCACCATCGGCTTCGCCGACGGCTTCGGTGGCTCGGGCAGTCACTTCGCCGATTACTACCTCGCTGCCTCGCTCGACCAGGTGTGGCTGCAGCGCAGCGGCGAATTCGCGGTGACCGGCCTTGCCATCGAGACGCCGTTCCTGCGGGCCGGTCTCGACAAGCTCGGCGTGCGCGTCGAGAGCGGCAAGCGCATGGAATACAAGAGCGCGCCCGAGACCTTCACCGAGACCGGCTTCAGCGGCCCGGCGCGCGCCAACCTGCAGGCCCTGGTCGACGGCCTCTATGGCCAGTTCGTCGAGGATGTCTCGACCGACCGGCGCATGCCGGCCGCCCGGATCCGCCAGCTCGTCGATGCGGCGCCCTTCAATGCCGAACGCGCCCGGCAGGAAGGGTTGGTCGACCGCGTCGGCTATCGCAGCGACGCCATCGACGACGCGCTGAAGCGCGGCGGCGACGGCAAGGAAATGGTCAGCCTCGGCGACTATGCAGCCGGGGACAATCGTTCGAAGGCGCGCGGCGATGTCGTGGCCCTCATTCGCGCCAGCGGCGCCATCACCTCCGATGCCGCCGGCGCCGGCCCGCTCGACGACGACGTGCTTTCCTCCTCCGACGAGATCGTCGAGGCCTTGCAGGCCGCCGCGCAGACCAAGGACGTCCGCGCCATCGTGCTGCGCATCGATTCGCCCGGCGGCACCTACCCCGCCTCCGACGCGCTGGCCGAGGGCGTCAGCCGCGCCCGTGCCGCCGGCAAGCCGGTCATCGTCTCGATGGGCGATGTCGCGGCCTCGGGCGGTTACCTCGCCGCCGTGCGCGCCGATGTCATCGTGGCCCAGCCCACGACCATCACCGGCTCGATCGGCGTCTTCAGCATGTGGCCGGTGGCGGCCGACCTGCTGGCCACGCTCGGCGTCAAGGTCGAGCAGATCGGCACCGGTACCAATGCCGGCCTCTATTCCTTCTTCCGGCCGCCCTCGGCGGCTCAGCGCGCGGCCAACGACCGCCAGCTCGACGGCATCTATGCCGACTTCACCAAACAGGTCGGCGAATATCGCAATCTCGATCCGGCCCGCCTCGATGCCGCCGCGCGCGGCCGGGTCTTCACCGGCGTCGAAGCGCAAAAGTCCGGCCTCGTGGATGAGTTGGGCGGCCTCGCGCTGGCGATCAGCATCGCCAAGGCCAAGGCCGGGCTCGACGAGGGCCGTGCCGTCGAACTCCGGCGTTTCCCGGCCGACTCCGACCGCTTCCAGCGCGTGATCGAACGCCTGCTGCAGATGGCCGGCATCGATCAGGTTCGGGCGCCGGCCGTGCGGGCGCCGCGTGAAGTGCGCGAGACCCTGGCCCGCTTCGGCATCGTCGCCCGCCCCGGCACTGTCCGCCTGCCGCCGATGCCGCCGCTCTGGCGCTAACGGCGCTCGTCGAGCAGGGCGAGCGCGGCGCGCCACATCTTCCAGCCATTGGCGAGGTTCACGGTGTTGAACTCGACATGGCCGATGTCGTCGATAACGAAGAGCGAGACGCGCGCAGCCGTAACGGCCGCGGCCAGCGCCTCGCTCTCGCTATAAGGCACCGTGCTGTCGTTGCGGCCGTGGATCAGGATCAAGTGGCCGCGCAATGGGCTGAGGTCGTAGAGCGCGAGGTTGAGACCGTCGATCTCGCGGCGGATCGAGGCCGGCAGGGCTTCGATCAGCCCGGTGACCGCCTCGGGATCGCGGTTGTCGACCAATGCCAACACCGCTTTGCCTTGCGGTCCGAGCAGACCAGCCAGGTCCGAGATATCGGCGGCGGGATCGCGGCGGCGGCGCATGGCGATATCGTAAAGGGGGGCGGCATCGGCGGCCGTTTCGAGGCGGCCGATATTGGCCAGCACGAAGGCCCAACGGCCATAGGGGTTGGGCTGAAGGCGCTGCTCGCGGCCATCGCCCTGCGCCCGGAAGGCGCCCGTGGTGACGAAGCGGATGGCGGCCTCGGCATCGCGATACCCGCCGATGCCGATGGCGAAGGCCACGTGCGGGGCAATGTCGGGCAGCGTCGCGGCGATCAGCGCCGGCGCCACCGCATAGGAAATCGCCAGAGTGCCCAACGGCACCTCGGGATAGGTCCGCCGCAGATGGCGCAGGGCGTCGGCGACCTGATCGGCATCGCGGCGCGACAGCGCGAAGCGACGGACTTCGGGCAGTTCCGGCACCAGCACCGCGAAGCCCGCGCGCGCCAGCGTCCGGGCCAGCGCCTGCAATCGCGGCTCGTCGCGGCCGAGCGCGGCAGCGCCCGGAACCAGGACCATTCCCGCCCTCACCTTGCCCGCGGGCAGGTAGAGATCGCCCTCGCCACCCTCCCATGAGACGGCGCTTTCCTCCGGATTGGCTGTCAGGCGCGCCCAGGGCGAGGTGCCGCCGCTGGCGATATCGACCACCACCAGTGCCGCCTCTGTCCAGGCAATCGGCCGGCCAAGGATAAAAAGAGCGACCAGCGCCGCCAGCAGAACCAGCCCGGCGCGGCGCATGCTTCAGCCGCGCAACGGGAAGGTGGCGAGCGTCTCGAGCCTGTCGCCATCGCGGCGCAGAAGTACCAGTTCCTCGACGCGGCCATGCATGGGCAGATGCTGTCGCTCGACGATGCGGGCGATCCGCTCGGCCTCGGCAGGGCGCTCGAAGAGGCCGAGGGTGATGTGCGGCTGGAAGAGCTCGCCGCCGCCCGACGGGTTCAGCGTCTCATGCAGCGCCGTCAACTCGGCGGCGCCGGCGGCCGGTTCGGCATAGAGGTAAGCGGCGCGGGACGGCGGCGGCGCGTCGAAGCGCACGATGCGTTCGAGCACGAACCAGAATGGCCGTCTTCCGATACGGCCAAGGAGCGTACGCAGCACCTCCTCCTCTTCGGCCGGCGCGCCGAAGACCAGGGTGAAGTGCGGGCCGATCAGATCCGCTTCACGCGGATGGTACTGCGCCCGCAGCCGGCGCAGTGCCTGCTCGTCGTCCTCGGCAAGAACCGGCCCGGCGACGACAAACAGCACTCAGCCGCCGTAGCTCTTGGCCATGCCGAAGCCCGGATCCATCGCCGCGCCATAGGGCGGGAAGGGATAGCGCAAGCCGTTCTTGCCGAGATGGCCCATGCCCTCGATGGCGCGCAGGAACTCGTCCGGCGGGCAGGCCATCAGCAGCTCGTCGTCGGCCACGCCGCCATAGCGGCGCTCGGCGTAGCAGGGCAGCGACAATGAGGTCTGGCGCGTCGCCAGCGCCCGGCCCCAGGAATCGGCGCAGGCGCTCTCGCCAGTCACCGTGAAGTCGTAGCGGCGATAGCGGTGATACTGCAGGCCGTTGATGAAATAGATCATCTGGCCGGGCGAGCCGTAGAACAGGCAGATATCCGGCGGATCGAGGCGCGCCGAGCGCAGCGGTGAGACGACGAGGCCATTGTACTTGCCGTCGGGCACGCGCGGCATCTGCGCCTGGTGAGCGGCCGAGGCTTCCTTGTTGCCGAACCACACCCCGTTCATGTGATCTCCCGAGAGGAAGCCCTCGCCCGGATTGTTGAGACCGACCACGCCGCCGCAATTGCCGCCGCGCGTATTGTCGACGGTTATACCCAGCGTAAAGCCGTACCAGCGCGACTGCGTCACCATCTGGCACATGGTGAACTTCATGCCATCGGTCGGCTTGCGTACGCCCTGGATCTTTTCCATGTCGGCGGGATCCTCGAACAGCTTCATGCCGATCGGCTGGGTGCGGATACGCAGCAGCTCGATCAGCTTGCCGGCGGCTTCGCCCATCATGGCGCCGGTGATTTTCTCGGGCGGCGTCCACGGTGCGGTCTTGTAGCCCGGCGGCAGGGTCTGGACGTTCATGCGTTCCTCCGTTTTTTTGCTTAGGTGAGGTTCAACCCACCGTCGGCGATGACGATCTCTCCAGTAACGTAGTCGTTGGCGCAAAGTGCTGCCACCAGATCGGCGATGTCGTCAGGCCGCGCGGCGCGACGCATTGGTGACTTGGTGTTCCAGAGTTCGTAGGCCGCCTCCCAGCCCTTGGCCATCGGCGTATCGACCAGCCCGGGCGCCACGCAGTTGACGCGGATGTCTGGGCCCAGCGTCAGGGCAAGCAGCCGCGTGGTGTGGTGCAGCGCTGCCTTCGCCGCCGCATAAGGGATCGAGGCGCCCTTCGGCCGCACGCCGGCGTGGGTGCCGATATTGACGATGCAGGCCGGCCGGCCGCCCTTGGCGGACTGGCGCAACGCCGCCTCGGCCTCGGCGATCAGCATCCACGGCGCCACGAGATTGACGTCCATCATCCGCCGCCACACTGCCGGCGTCGCAGCCTTGAGGTCGGCATGTGGGATGCGTCCAGATTCACCCGCATTGTTGACGAGCACATCGAGGCGGCCGTGCCGGGCCACTACGGACTTCACCAGCGATCCAGCCTGCTCGACATCGCCGAGGTCGCAGGCGTGATAGCTCGCTGCGCCGAGCGCCCTGGCCATCGCCTCGCCTTCGCTGACAGCACGGCGGCCGTGAAGGGCGACGATCTCGCCGTCGCGCGCGAACCGGCGCGCAATTGCCTCACCGATGCCCGAGGTCGAGCCGGTGACCAGGACCACCCGGTCAGACATGGGCCTTCAGGGCCTCCAGCGTCTCGTCAGGACGTTCGATCATCATGAAGTGTCCGCAATTCGGAATCGTGACGGTGGTCGAACCGGCAATGGTCGCGCTCAAGATCTTTGCCTTGGCGGCGGGCGTCATCAGGTCGCCATCGCCCAGCACCAGAACGGTCGGGCATTTCACGGCCTTGGCGCGTTCGGGCGCATCCTTGTAGGCATTGCAGGCCGCGAGATCGGCGTGGATGACATCGGGCTTGTTGCCGGCCAGCACCGCCAGCGACTCGCGGCGCAGCCACAAGCCGGGCGAGACCATGCCACCCTTGTGCAGCGCATTGCCGATGCCCCAGAAAGTCATCAGCTCCTCGACCTTCAGCGTATTGGCCTTGGCAGATTCCAGCATTTCGAGATGCACCGGCATTTCAGTGGCGATGCCGCAGAGGCCGAGGGCACGGACCGTGCCGGGATGACGGGCGGCGCAATCGAGCGCGACCAAGGCGCCCATCGAATGGCCGACCAGCGCGGCGTCTTTGAGGCCCGCGGCTTCGATCAGGCGGGCCGTCCAGTCGGCCATCGCCGCGATGGACTCCAGCGGCTTGCCTTGCGACCAGCCATGGCCGGGAAAATCGATAGCCAGCACGGAGCGGCCATGATGGGCGAACCAGCGCGTCTGCAGGCGCCAAGTCGTGCGGTCGAAGCCGGCGCCGTGGAGAAAGACGACGGTGGGCTTGGACGGATCGAACGGCGCACCACCCGAGGTGGCAAAGGCCTCGCGGCCATCGACGGTGATCTTCATGGCTCAGCCCTTCGACGCGGCACGCAGGGCCTGGCCGAGATCGTCGAGGATGTCTTCGGGATCCTCGAGGCCAACCGAGAGTCGGATCATGCCCTCGCCGATGCCCGCCGACGCGAGACCGGCAGCGTCGAGCTGGGCATGGGTCGTCGAGGCGGGATGGATCACCAGCGACTTGGCATCGCCGACATTGGCCAGATGCGAAAAGAGCTTCAGCTTCTCGATGAAGCGCCGGCCGGCCTCGCGTCCGCCCTTGATGTCGAAGCTGAAGATCGAGCCGGAGCCCTTGGGCAGCAACCGCTTGGCCAACTCGTGGTCGGGGTGCTCCGGCAGTTCGGGCGAGGCAATGCGCTCGACCGCCGGGTTCTTCTTCAGGAAGTCGATGACCTTGCGGGCGTTCTCGCCGTGGCGCGCGACGCGCAGCGGCAGCGTCTCCAGGCCCTGCAGCAGATAGAATGCGGTTTGCGGCGCCATGCAGCAACCGAAGTCGCGCACGCCCTCGGTGCGGGCGCGCATGACGAAAGCGTGCGGGCCGAACTCCTCGGCGAAGTCGATGCCGTGATAGCCGGCATAGGGCTCCGTGAGCGTCGGGAACTTGCCCGAGCCTTCCCAGTCGAAGCGGCCCGATTCGACGATGACTCCGCCGATGGCGATGCCATGGCCGCCGATGAACTTGGTCGCCGATTGGAAGACGATGTCGGCACCCAGTGTCAGCGGCCGGCAGAGCACCGGCGAGGCGAAGGTATTGTCGATCATCAATGGTATCTTGGCTTCATGGGCGATTCCAGCGATGGCCGGAATATCCAGAACCTCGCCGCCGGGATTGCCGATGGTCTCGCCGATCACCAGCCGGGTGTTGGGCTGGATGGCTTTGCGGAAACCGTCATGGTCGCGCGGATTGACGAAGGTCGTCGTGATACCGAAGCGCGGCATGGTGAGCGCGAGCATGTTGCGCGTGCCGCCATAGAGCGAGGTCGAGGCGACGATATGGCTGCCGGCATCCATCAGCGTGGCGATGGCGATATGCAGCGCCGCCTGCCCGCTCGAGGTGGCGAGCGCCCCGGAGCCTTCCTCCAGCGCCGCCACGCGCTCTTCGAAGACCGCGACGGTGGGGTTGGAGATGCGGCTGTAGATATGGCCGCCGACCTCCAGGTTGAACAGGCTGGCGGCATGATCGACATCGCGGAAGACGAAGGACGTCGTCTGGTAGATCGGCACGGCCCGCGAGCCCGTCACCGGGTCGGGATGCTGGCCCGCATGCAGGGCCAACGTGTCGGGTTTCAGGAACTTGGCTTCGGCCACGGCTACTCCTTGCCTGCTTCTGTTATTGGGCGGTCCAGCCGCCGTCGGAAACGAGTTGCGTGCCCTGCATGTTGGACGCGGTATCGGAGGCCAGAAACACGGCGAGGCCGGCGATCTGCTCGGGTTTGGTGAACTGCAGCTGCGGCTGCTTCTCGGCCAGCAGGTTCTTGCTTGCCTGGTCGACCGAGATGCCCTGCTCCTTGGCACGCGCCTCGATCTGGGTCTGCACCAGCGGCGTCAGCACCCAGCCGGGGCAGATGGCGTTGCAGGTGACGCCAGTGTCGGCGCATTCCATGCCGACCACCTTGGTGAGGCCGATGATGCCATGCTTGGCCGCGACATAGGCCACCTTCTGCGCCGAGGCGACGAGGCCATGGGTGCTGGCGATATTGATGATGCGGCCCCAACCCTTGGCCTTCATCAGCGGCAGGGCCTCGTGGATGGCATGGAAGGTGGCGCTGAGGTTGATGGCGATGATGGCGTCCCATTTCTCGGTCGGGAACTTCTCGATCGGCGCCACGAACTGGATGCCGGCGTTGTTCACCAGGATATCGACGCTGCCGAACTTGGCATTGGCGTCGGCAATCAGGGCGGCGATCTCGGCCGGCTTGCTCATGTCGGCGCCGTTGTACTCGACCTTCACGCCGTACTTCTTCGCCAGATCGTCCTTCTCTTTGGCAATGGCATCGGCGGGCCCAAAGCCGTTCAGCATGACGTTGCAGCCTTCGGCGGCGAAGGTATAGGCAATGGCCAACCCGATGCCGCTGGTCGATCCGGTGACGAGGGCGGTTTTACCTTTGAGCGAAGACGGCATGGGCGGGGGTACTCACTTCTTGAAAAACGACGCGGCCGCCGCGGCGTGGCTCTGCTTGGCCTTCATCTTTTCCTCGACACGCAGAATTTCCGCCTTCAACACTGCGACGTATTCCTGAAGCTCCTCGACCGACATCGGATCGAGGTTCTTCAGTTGCGGTCTTTTATGACGGGGCTCGAGATCGTCGGATTCAAAGGCCATGGTGCGTCTCCACGGAAGCGGCTAATGAGACCTAGCATCGCTCCCCTTACTTCGAAAGGCCGACCATGAGCGCCCTTCCCGCCACGATGAATTGCGTCGAAATCAAAACTCCCGGCGGCCCCGAAGCGCTCGTGCCGACGACGCGTCCCGTGCCGCAACCCAAGGCCGGCGAGATTCTGATCAAGGTCGCGGCAACCGCCGTCAATCGCCCCGACATCGCCCAGCGCGCCGGGCTCTATCCGCCGCCACCGGGCGCGTCCGACCTGCCTGGGCTCGAGGCCGCCGGCACCGTTGCGGCCCTGGGTGAAGGCGTGACCGGCTGGAACATCGGCGATGAGATCTGCGCCCTGACGCCGGGCGGTTCCTACGCCGAATATTGCACCGTACCAGCACCGCAATGTCTGCCGCCGCCCCAGGGCTTCGACATGCTGCATGCCGCGGCCCTGCCGGAAAACTATTTCACCGTCTGGCACAATCTCTTCGAGCGCGGCCAGCTCAAGGCCGGCGAAACCGCGCTGATCCATGGCGGCGCGAGCGGCATCGGCACCACGGCGATCCAGCTCGCCAAGGCCTTCGGCGCCAAGGTCATCACGACAGTGCGCACGGCCGAGAAGGCCGCCGCCGTCCTCAAACTCGGCGCCGATCATGCCATTCTCTACAAGGACAACGACTGGGCGGCCGAGGTGAAGAAGCTGGGCGGCGTCGATGTCGTGCTCGACATGGTGGCGGGAGACTACATTCCGCAGAACCTGTCGCTGCTGAAGCCGGATGGCCGCTGCGTCATCATCGCCCTGCAGCGCGGCACCAAGGCGGAGCTCAATGCCGCCGCTGTCATGGTCAACCGCCTGACGATCACGGGCTCGACGCTCAGGCCGCAGAGCATCGCCAGCAAAGGCCGTATGGCACAGGGACTGAAAGAGAAAGTCTGGCCGCTGCTCGCGGCTGGCGCCATCAAGCCGATTATCTACAAGACCTTCCCGTTGCGCGAGGCGGCGGCGGCGCACGCCGAGCTGGAGCGCGCCAACCACGTCGGCAAGGTCATGATGACGGTCTGACGCCCATGGTCTGACGCGAGCGCGTCAGACCTGACCCGGTACCGGGTCTAGATGTCGGGCTGATCGGCCTCGCCGGGATCGACCGCAGCGACGGGCGCCTCTTCGACCGGCTCGCCGGCGGCAACCTTGGCCTTCTTCTTGGCGGCGTCTTCACGGGCTGCCTTGCGGCGGGCGCGATCGACGGAGTCGTTCAGATCCTTCAGCGAGCACAGGCCCAGGGTCACGGGGTCGCGCGGCCGCACGTTCTGCATGTTCCAGTGACTGCGGTCGCGCACCGACTGCACGGTGCTCTTGGTCGAACCGACCAGCTTGGCGACCTGGCTGTCCTGCAGCTCGGGATGGACCTTCAGCAGCCAGGCAATGGCATCGGGGCGATCCTGGCGCTTGGCGACCGGCGTGTAGCGCGGGCCCTTGGAGCGGGCGATCGGCTGCGGCACGTCGCGAGGGCTGAGTGTCAGCTTGGCGTCGGCATCGGCCTCGGCGCGCTTGATCTCGTCCTTGGTCAGCTGGCCGTTGGTCGTCGGATCTAGTCCCGTCATGCCGCCTGCGACTTCTCCGTCGGCGATTGCTTGCACTTCGAGCGCGTGCAGGCCTGTGAACGTCGAAATCTGGTCGAAGGTCAACGTGGTGTTCTCGACCAGCCAGACGGCGGTCGCCTTGGGCATCAGTACTTGCGACATGAAATGATTCTCCTGTGCCCGGATATAGAGGCCGTCCCGGCCCCCGCCAACCCAAAAGCACTACGCGCAAAATGTTATTTTGCCGGCCCCAAAAGAAAACGGCCGGGGAAACCCCGGCCGTCTCTTGAGACTTGAGCTTCGGATCGTCTTACTGGATGACGATCTCGACGCGGCGGTTCTGCGGCTCGCGGACGCCATCGGCAGTCTGCACCAGCGGCATGCTCTCGCCACGGCCGACCACGGCGATCGCGGTAGCCGGGACGCCTTCGCGAACCAGCGCATCCTTGACCGTGTTGGCGCGGCGCAGCGACAGCGCCATGTTGTAGGCTTCCGGACCCGACTTGTCGGCATGACCGGTAGCAGTGACACGAGCGGTGCCCTTGGTCTTGTAGGCGCCAGCGGCCTGCTTGATCGTGTTGAGCGCCTGGGCCGAGAGATTAGAGCGATCCCAGTCGAAGAACACCATGAAGGACGGCGGAGCAGCCATCGGCGGAGGCGGCGGCGCCGCGATGACGGCAGACGGAGCACCGAACTTGAGGGTCAGGCCGAGCATGACGCTGAAGTTGTTGTTGTTCCAAGTGGTGCCGCCAACCGACGGGTTCGACGTGCCGTAGTAGCGGCCATCGAGGTCGACGCGGAACATGTCGGAGACGTTCCAGCCGAGACCGATGATGCCCTGATAGGCGAACTGCGTGCTGCCGAGTGCGGTGTCGCTGTCGACGAACGCGATACCGGCGCCAGCGCCGATGTACGGGGTGATGACCGAAGCCGGAGCGAAGTCATACAGCAAGTTCACGAGAGCAGCCGCCTGGCCAATCTTGTTGGTGATGGAGAGGCTACCGAAGTTCACGTTGTGCTGGTTTTCGCGATAAACGCCTTCCAGCTCGACGCGGGGACCGACGAAATCGTAACCGATCTTACCACCGGCAGCCCAACCCAACTGGGGGGTGATAGCGGTGTTCAGAACGGTGGTGTTCAGCAGCCAGTTAGCCCCGCCTTCAATACCAACGTAGAAACCCGGCGCCGGCGACTGGGCCTGGGCTACGACCGGCAACGCGATAAGCGCCGCGGCGGCCATCAAAGCCTTCTTCATGAGTTCTTCCCCTCGATTATTTAAATACTGACCAGCTTTGGCGGGGCTGGATCATCACCAACTCCACGTTGAATATACACCAGCGCTAGTGCCGTGCAAGAAGTCTGGACTTTTCATGGCCACACTGTGGCGACTTGGCAACACAGATGATTTTCTACTGAATCCAAAGGCTTTCTCGTCCCGTTAGGGTGCCGCCACGGCGTTACCAGATATTGTGCTTTTGGTATTGAGGGGAGCCCGGGCGACTGGCAGTGGAACCGTCAAACCGAAGACACCGCCTCCCTGCTCTCCACGCGCGAAAGGATGCGGCCGCGTCCCGCGGCGGCCAGGCCCGTCCATGCCCGCCAAATCGGGATGAGGCAGCGGCACATCGGCATCGTAGGGACGCGACAGAAAGTTGCCCACAGGCCCTTCGACAGGCGCTGGCTCTGCAGTGGGAGCCTCGACCGGAGCCGCCGTCGTTGCCGCCGGACGCCGTAGCGGCGGCGCGACAGGCCGTGACGCGATCGGCAGCGCGGCGACAGGGTCGGCCGGCTTCACCGGCACGGCGCTGCCCGGCTCGCCATAAGCGACGCCCTGGCCGATGCGATTTTGCCAAAACCCAAGATCTTGAGCAGCGACCGGGGCAACGACAGCAGCCACGGCCACGAAGCCAGCAACAAACGCCATGCGAACCAACTCTAAATACCTCTCGGAGTCTGGAGCGATTTTAAACGGCATCATTTTGGCGGTCATGCCAATTTCAAGATTCGATGCCGTTTCGTGCGTGGCATTTTATATCCGCGCTATAAGGCGAAGATGCGGTCTAATACCGTCTAAACAACGAAGTGAGGGGGAAACGCAGCATGGGCCAGTACAGCAAGGTAGAGATCGACGGCCGCCTGATGATCGTCACGATCAACCGGCCGGAGGTCTATAACGCCTGCCATCCGATGGCGAACCAGGAACTGGTCGACGCATTCGATGAATTCAACGCCAATCCCGAGCTCTGGATCGCTATCATCACCGGCGCCGGTGACAAGGCTTTCTGCGCCGGTAACGACTTGAAATACCACGCGGAAATCCAGGCCAAGACGGGCAAGCGTCCGGTCCATCCGGCCAAGGGCTTTGGCGGCCTCGCCAACCGTTTCGACCTCGACAAGCCGGTGATCGCCGCCGTCAACGGCATCGCCATGGGCGGCGGCTTCGAGATCGCGCTGGCTTGCGACATTATCGTGGCCTCCGACCAGGCCAAGTTCGCCCTGCCCGAGCCCAAGGTCGGCCTGGCCGCCGGCGCCGGCGGCATGCAGCGCCTGTCGCGCATGATCCCGCTCAAGAAGGCCATGGGCATGATGCTGACCGGCCGCCATGTCGGCGCCCAGGAAGGCTACGAGCTGGGCTTCGTCACGCAGGTTGTGCCACACGCCGACCTGATGAAGGAAGCCAAGCGCTGGGCTGGCGAGATCCTCGCCTGCTCGCCGATGTCGGTGCGCGCCACCAAGCAGGTGGTCATGCGCTCGCTCGATGTGCCCGCCCTCGAAATGGCGATGCGTAACCAGCACTACCCCGCCTTCGTCGCCATGGCGCGCAGCGAAGACACGGTGGAGGGCCCCAAGGCCTTCGCCGAGAAGCGCAAGCCCAACTGGAAGGGTCGCTAGGCAGCGGCCCTAACGGCCCGGCACGTTTCCATCCGCGCCGGACGGTCTTGCGCGCCAGCCGTGTCTAGCCGGCGCAGCGTTCGCCGCGCGCGATCGTCACGATGCGGTTGCCGGCTTCGGGCGCCCCATCGCGCTGGCGAATGAACGGCTTGGTGTTGCCGTAGCCGCGCATGACGATGTCGCTCCGGGCCATTCCGAAATCGACCAGGCGTGCAGCGACGATCTCCGCCCGCCGCAGGCTCAACTCTTGATTGACCATTTCCGATCCGGTGTTGTCGGTATGGCCGGCAATGCAGACGCGCCGCCCGCCGTCCGGCAGCTTGGCCAGCGCCGCGCGAATCTGCGGCATCATGCGCACGAGCTGCCGCTCCGATTCCATCGGCAGCTGAGGCTGGCCGGGATCGAAGAACAGCACGGCGCCGTCGTCGAGGATCGTGTCGCCGAAGCCGGAGGCCAGGAGGGCTTGCGTGGACGGCGCGGGTTCACAGGCGCCAAGCACAACGCCGGCCATGGCCAGCACCGTCGCAAGTGAATGTTTCATCATTGCCCCTTGAATACCGGTTTGCGCTTGTCGAGGAAGGCGTTGAGGCCCTCGAAGTGATCCTCGGTCGCGGCGCAGGCGGCCAGGCCCTCGGCCTCGCGATGGCTGTGCTCGTCCCAGGAATTGTCGAGCGAGCTGCGGATCAGCCTCTTGGCGATGCCGAGCGCAAATGTCGGGCCGTCGGCCAGCTTGCGCGCGAGCTTCAGGGTCTCGTCGACGAGTTTGTCCTTGGGCACGATCCAGTTGAGGATGTTCTGCTCCTTTGCTTCCTGGGCCGAGAAACGATCGCCGAGCAGCGCAATCTCCAGCGCCTTGCGCTCGCCGACAATGCGCGGCAGGAAATAGGTGGCGCCGCCGTCGGCGCTGAGGCCGATGTGACGATAGGCCAAGGTAAAGAAGGCATCGTTGGCGGCAATCGCGAGATCGCAGTTCAGGATCAGCGACAGGCCGAAGCCGGCGGCGGCACCCTGGACCGAGGCGATCACCGGCTTGGCCATGCGGCGAATCTGGTAGATCGCCTGATGCGCTTTCACCACGCGCATTTCGAAGCCGGCGAGATGCGCCTCCTTGTCGGTGGTCAGCGACTTGTGGAAGCCCCGGATGTCGCCGCCCGCCATGAAATGCGTACCGGCGCCGCGGATCACGACGCAACGCACCGCCGGGTCCTTCTCGAACTTGGCGCTATGCTCGATCAGCAGATCGCGCATTTCCATCGAGAGCGCGTTCAGCTGCTCCGGCCGGTTGAGCGTGATCCAGCCGATGCCGTCCTCGATCTCGGCCAGAACATGCGGTGCGGACATTCTCGTTTCCCCTGTTCGGAGGAAGCCTAGAACGCCTCCGCCGTCAGCGCCATCAGAGTCCCCGCTCCCGCCTTGATCTGATGATTGAGCGAGGTCGTCTGCGGCATGACGCGCTGCATGTAGAAGCGCGCGGTGGTGAGTTTGGTTTCGTAGAATGCGTTGTCGTTGCCGGCAGCCAGACCCTTGTGGGCGGCGACGGCAATGCGGTTCCACATGAAGGCCATGGCGGTGAGCGCCATCAGGCGCAGCAGGTCGGTCGCGGCGGCACCCGCCTCGTCGGGGTTCTTCATGGCGTTCTGCATCAGGAACAGCACGGCGTCTTGCACCCGGCCCAGCGCCTTATCCAACGGCTCGACGAACTCGGCCATCTTCGGGTCGGCTTTGTGCTGCGCGGTGAAGGAACTGATGGCGCCCAGCAGGCGCTGCGCCGGACGGCCGCCCTTCATGCCGAGCTTGCGGCCAACAAGGTCGAGAGCCTGGATCCCGTTGGCGCCTTCGTAGAGCTGGGTGATGCGCGCGTCGCGCACGAGCTGCTCGACGCCGTTCTCGCGGATATAGCCGTGGCCGCCATAAGTCTGCACGGCGAGGTTGGCGCATTCGCTGCCCATATCGGTGAAGTAGGCCTTGATGATCGGCGTCAGCAGCTGGATCAGATCGTCGGCGGCCTCGCGCTTCTCGGCGTCGGGGTGGCGATGGGCCTCGTCGATCAGCATGCCGACCCAGAGCGCCAGAGCGCGCGCGCCTTCGGTGAAGGATTTTTGCGTCAGCAGCATGCGGCGCACGTCGGGATGGACGATGATCGGATCGGCCGGACCGGAGGCATTCTTCGGTCCGGTAAGCGAGCGGCCTTGCAGGCGGTCGCGGGCGTAAGCCAGCGCGCTCTGGAAGGCGGTCTCGGCGATGCCGAGGCCCTGCATGCCGACGCCGAGACGGGCGGCGTTCATCATGACGAACATGGCGTTCATGCCCTTGTTCAACTCGCCGACCAGCCAGCCCTTGGCGTTGTCGAGATTCATCACGCAGGTCGAGGAGGCCTTGATGCCCATCTTGTGCTCGAGGGCGCCGCAGCGGATGCCGTTGCGCGCGCCGATGGTGATTTCCTTGTTGGGACCATCGGCCTTCGGCACGAACTTCGGAACCAGAAAGAGCGAGATGCCTTTGGTGCCGCCGGGCGCATCCGGCAGGCGCGCCAGCACAAGGTGGATGATGTTTTCGGTCAGGTCGTGCTCGCCGGCCGAGATGAAGATCTTGGTGCCGGTGATCGAATAGCTGCCGTCGGCCTGCGGCTCGGCGCGGGTGCGCAGCATGCCGAGGTCGGTGCCGCATTGCGGCTCGGTCAGGCACATGGTGCCCGACCAGGTGCCGTCGGCGAGCTTGGGCAGGTAGATCTTCTTCAGCACGTCATTGCCATGTGTATGCAACGCCTCGTAGGCGCCATGGCTCAGGCCGGGATACATGCCGAAGGCCTGGTTCGACGCGGTGATGATCTCGGTCACCGCGAAGCCCACGGTCGCCGGCAGACCCTGGCCGCCGAACTCGGGATCGCAGGTCACCGAGGTCCAGCCGCCCTCGCGGAACTGATCATAGGCTTCCTTGAAGCCTTTGGGCGTGCGCACGACGCCGTTCTCGTAGGTGCAGCCCTCTTCGTCGCCCGAGCGGTTGAGCGGGAACAGCACGTTCTCGCAGATCTTGGCGGCTTCCTCGAGGATGCTCTGGATGGTGTCGGGCGTGGCGTCCTCGAAGCCCGGCAGCTTGGCGAGACTCGAAACGTCGAGCACTTCGTTCATGACGAAGCGGATGTCCTTGAGCGGTGCCTTGTAGGTGGCCATTGGTTTCCTCCTTAGTCGTCGCCATCCGGATCGATGCCGCGCTGCTTCAACTCGGCAGCGACCGTGCTTTCGACTTCCTTGAATTCGTCGATATGGGCGTCGAGATCGCGACGCTTTTTTTCCAACTCGGCAACATGCGCGCGGCTGCGGCGCAGCAGCTCGCGCATCTGCTGAATGCCGGTGCGATCAACCTGGTAGAGGTCGAGCAACTGCTTGATTTCCGCCAGCGAAAATCCGAGGCGCTTGCCGCGCAGGATCCAGCCCAGGCGCACCCGGTCGCCGACGCTGTAGAGCCGCGTCAGCCCCTGCCGGCGCGGCTTGATCAGGCCCTCGTCCTCGTAGAAGCGGATGGTGCGCGCGGTGATCGCGAACTCGCGCGCGAGTTCGGCGATGCTATAGATGCGCGCGGCATCGCGCGGCGCGGTCTTGGCCGCAAGTGAGGCGGGCGCGGCGGCGTTGGACATGATCAAGCCGACATAGTTGACGTTTACGTAAACGTCAATGCAGATTTACGTAAACGTAAAGGAAAGTGAAGATGCCGATCTACCAGCTGGGCGACAAGAAGCCGGTCATTCCCGACTCCTGCTATATCGCCGAGGGCGCCGTGATCATCGGCTCGGTGATCCTGGGCGAGCGGGTGAGCATCCTGTTCGGCGCCGTCCTGCGCGCCGACAACGAGCCGATCGTCATCGGCGACGACAGCAACATCCAGGAAAACAGCGTGCTGCACACCGACCCGGGCGTGCCGCTCGCCATCGGCAAGGGCGTGACCATCGGCCATTGCGTGATGCTGCACGGCTGCACCATCGGCGACGGCAGCCTGATCGGTGTCGGGGCCGTGGTTTTGAACAATTCGGTGATCGGCAAGGACTGCCTGGTCGGCGCCGGCGCCGTTGTCATCGAGGGCAAGAGCTTCCCCGACCGCTCGGTGATCTTCGGCTCGCCGGCCAAGGCAGTTCGCGAGGTGAGCGAGGACAATGTCGAGCGCCTGCGGATGAGCGCCGAGAGCTACGTCCGCCGCGGCGCCTACTACAAGGCAAACCTCAAGCGCATCGGATGATCGAGGCACTCGACCATTTGACGCTGCCACTCGCAGCCCTTGGCGAGTACGAGACACTGCTCGGCCGGCGCGCCGTCGACGGCAGGCTGCGCACGAACAATGTCGGATTGAGCTTCGACAGCAATGCGAACGGCCTGGCGTCGATGACCTTCGCGACAGCCGATCTCGACAAGGCGGCGAACCTGCTCGAGCGCCGCGCGATCGCCACGACACGCGACGGCGCTGCGATTGCGCTCTCAGGGCACGGCGTCGCCATCCGTCTCGTTGCGAAGACCGACGAGCCGCCCCTGCCTGCCGCCGACGACGAGGCCGCCGCCGTGAACGCGCTCGACCACGTCGTGGTGCGCTCGTCCCATCCGGAGCGCGCCATCGCCTTCTATGCCGGCCGGCTGGGGCTCGATCTCAGGCTCGACCGCAGCAATCCGGATTGGGGCCAGCGTCTGCTGTTCTTCCGTTGCAACGATCTTGTGATCGAGATCGCGCACGACCTGAAACAAGGCGTGTCCGATGCCCCGGACCAGCTCTGGGGCCTGTCGTGGCGCGTCGCCGACATTGCCAAGGCCAACGCGCGCATGAGAGCCGCCGGCATCGAGGTTTCCGATCCGCGCGACGGCCGCCGCCCCGGCAGCCAGGTCTTTATCGTGAAGAGCGGCACCGGCGGCGTGCCGACGATCGTCATTGGCGGCATTGGGCGCTGGTAATCCCGACGGACAGCATGTCATGCTGTCACAAAATATTAACAAATGGAGGAATCGATGCGACTAGCCCCGATCGTGCTCGGCGCACTCGTTGCTGTTCTCGCCACGCCGGCCTCGGCGCAAGGCGTCGTCAACGTCTACTGCTCGGTGCAGGTCGAGTGGTGCACCTCTGCGGCCAATGAATTCCAGAAGGCGACCGGCATCAAGGTATCGATGAGCCAGAAAGGCTCGGGCGAAACCATCGCCCAGCTCAAGGCCGAGGCGCAGAACCCCAAGGGCGACGTCTGGTTCGGCGGCACCGGCGATCCGCATCTGCAGGCCGCCGAGGAAAACCTCACCGAGGCCTACACGTCGGCGAAGCTTTCCGAATTGCATCCCTGGGCCATAAAGCAGAACACCGATTCCGCCGGGAAGACCGTCGGCATCTATGCCGGTGCGCTGGGTTTCGGCTTCAATACGGAGTTGCTGGCCAAGAAGAACGCCAAGGCGCCGGCCTGCTGGGCCGATCTGCTCAAGCCCGAGTTCAAAGGCGAGATCCAGATGGCCAATCCAAATTCCTCGGGCACCGCCTATGTCGCCATCGCCACGCTGGTCCAGCTGATGGGCGAGGACAAGGCCTTCGACTACATGAAAAAGATGCACGCCAATATCAACGCCTATACGCGTTCCGGCACGGCGCCGATGAAAGCCGTGGCGCGCGGCGAGACGGCAGTCAGCATCAGCTTCGTGCATGACGGCGTGACCGAGGCGCTGGCCGGCTTCCCGGTGAAGACGGCAACGCCCTGCGAGGGCACGGGCTACGAGATCGGCTCGATGAGCATCGTCAAGGGCGCGCGCAATCTCGCAAACGCCAAGAAGTTCTACGACTGGGCGCTGACACCCGATGCCCAGAAGCTCGGTGCGCAAGCCAAGCAGTTTCAGGTGCCGTCCAACAAGGGCACGACCATCCCGCCGGAAGCGCCGAAGTTCTCCGACATGAAGCTGATCGATTACGACCAGGCGAAGTACGGCAAGTCATCCCAGCGCAAACGGCTGATCGCACGATGGGACAACGAAGTGGGAAGCCTGGCCAAGCCATAAGCCGGCCATGAACGATCGCGCACCGCTCGTCTGGTCCGTCGCGGGCCTGCTCGCGAGTGCGCTGCTGCCCTGGTACGCGTTGCTGGAGGGCCTCGATACCACCGAGTGGTTGGGCGCCCTGTGGTCGGCGGAAGACCACGGCAATGGCCTGACGCAGATCTTCAGATACGGGACCTGGTGGCTGGCGCCGGCATTGCTGGCGCTTGCCGCCAGCCTCGTCGTCGGCCTTTGGCCGATGACGCGCGAAAGGCGCGGACGATGGCTGCTCGGCCTCGGCAGCACCGGACTCGTGCTTTTCGTCTCACAGGCTCTTGCCATCGGATTGCATGGCTGGAGCGCTCAGTGGCTGAATGCTTTGTTCGGCGAATTCGATGGCCGCCAGGTCGGCCTCGGCGCCGGTGGCGCGGTCGTGTTCGTGGCACTCCTTGCCCTGCTCTCCATCGGTGCTGCCTTGCGCGGCGCCTTCGGCGGCGATGCCTTCGTCGCCGGCGCGGTGACGACCGTTGCCGCATCAATCGTACTTTTCACCGCCTGGCCGATCTTGCGCATCCTGGTGCAGGCCTTTCAGGATGGCGATGGCGTCTTCATGCCGGCGCTGCTGCTGGAGCGGTTGTCGACGGAAAAGATCTGGTCGCTGCGCTGCCTCTGGGGCGGCGGCCGCTGCGGCGTCGCCTGGAACACTCTTTTCCTCGCCATCTGCTGCGGCATCGGGTCGACAGCACTGGGCCTTGCCTTCGCGCTCACCGTCACGCGCACCGGGTTTCGCTTCAAGAAGGTCATGCGCGTCCTCACGGTCCTGCCGATCGTCACGCCGCCCTTCGTCATCGGTCTCGCCCTGATCCTGCTCTTCGGCCGCTCGGGACTGGTGAACCAATTCCTCGAATGGTCGATGGGCGTGACGCCGACGCGCTGGATCTACGGTTTCCAGGGTGTGTTGCTGGCGCAGCTCTTCGCCTTCACGCCGGTCGCCTTCCTGGTGCTGATCGGCGTTGTCGAGGGCGTAAGTCCGACGCTGGAAGAGGCCTCGCAAACCCTGCGGGCCGACCGCTGGGCCACCTTCACCACGGTATCGCTGCCGCTGATGCGGCCCGGCCTCGCCAATGCAGCGCTTGTCGGCTTCATCGAGAGCATCGCCGATTTCGGCAATCCCATCGTGCTGGGCGGCGACTATGGCGTGCTCTCGACAGAGATCTATTTCGCCGTGGTTGGTGCGCAACTCGATTACGGCCGCGCCGCTGCCCTCGGGCTGCTGCTGCTGGTCTTCGCCCTCGCCGCCTTCTTCGTGCAGCGCCGCGTCGTCGGCAGCGGCTCCTATGCGACGATCTCGGGCAAGGGCGATTCAGGCCTTTCATCTCCCTTGCCCGATGCGGCGCGCCGCGCGGCCTTCGGCGTCGCCGTCCCCTGGGCCACATTCACCTTCCTGCTTTACGGCTTCGCTTTTGTCGGCGGTCTCGTGAAAGTCTGGGGCCGCGACTACACGCCGACGCTCGATCACTACGCCAAGGCCTTCACCGTCGAACGGACCGCCGACGGGTTGATCTGGTCGGGTGCGGCGTGGAACTCGTTCTGGACGACGGTGAAGCTCGCGGCGATCGCCGCACCTCTGACCGCTGCCCTCGGCATGATCGCCGCCTGGATCATCGTGCGGCAGCGCTTCGTCGGCCGCGCGACGCTCGAATTCGCCACCATTCTGAGCTTCGCCGTGCCCGGCACGGTGATCGGCGTGGCCTATGTCTTCGCCTTCAACGTACCGCCGGTCGAGATCACCGGCACGGCGATGATCATTGTCATCTGCTTCGTGTTCAGGAACATGCCGGTCGGCGTCCGCGCCGGCATGGCCTCGATGAGCCAGATCGACCGCAGCCTCGACGAGGCCTCCTCGACCCTGCGGGGCCGCGCCTGGCAAACGCTGATCTATGTCGTGCTGCCGCTGCTGCGGCCCGCGGTGGTCGGCGCGCTGGTTTATGGCTTCGTGCGCGCCGTGACGACCGTCAGCGCTGTCGTCTTCCTGGTGACGGCAGAGTACGAGTTGGCCACCACCTACATCATCCTGCGCGTCATCAACGGCGACTACGGGCTTGCCATCGCCTATAGCTGTGCCCTGATCGTGCTCATGCTTGCCGTCATCCTCCTGATCCAGTTTCTCGTCGGCGAACGCCGCCTCGGCCGTCGCGCCTTTGTCGCCGGAGGCCGCGCATGAGCGTCGAATTTCGCAATGTCGTGAAGCGCTACGGCGACGCCGCGGCCGTGGCGGGTATCAGCTTCACGGTCGATGCGGCCACATTGGTGACGCTGCTCGGTCCCTCGGGCTGCGGCAAGACCACGACGCTGCGCATGATTGCCGGTCTCGAACTGGCGAGCGAAGGCCAGATCCTGATCGCCGGCCGCGACGTGACGAAACTCAGCGCCACCGAGCGCGACGTCAGCATGGTGTTCCAGTCCTACGCCCTCTTCCCGCATATGAGCGTGCTGGAGAATGTCTGCTACGGACTGCGGCGCTCGGGCCAGTCGAAGGACGATGCCGCCAAACATGCGCGCGAAGGCCTCGCGACCGTGGGGCTCGCGGGCTACGATGAGCGCCAGCCTTCGGAACTGTCGGGCGGCCAGCAGCAGCGCGTCGCCGTCGCCCGCGCGCTGGTTCTGAAGCCCTCGGTGCTGCTGTTCGACGAGCCTCTCAGCAATCTCGACGCGCGCCTGCGCCGCCAGATGCGTGAGGAAATCCGCGAGTTGCAGCAGCGGCTTGGCCTCACCGTCGTTTACGTCACGCATGACCAGCAGGAAGCGATGGCGGTTTCCGACCGCATCATCGTCATGAATGCCGGCCGCATCGAGCAGGACGGCACGCCGCGCGATCTCTACGAGCGGCCGGCCACGCCCTTCCTCGCCCGCTTCATGGGCGAGTCCAATCCGGCGCGCGGCACGGTGCGGCGACTCAGCGCCGACACCGTCGCCGCCACGCTGGGCGAACTCGAACTCGTGGTGCCCAATGTCGGCGCCGCCGACGGCGCCGCCACTTTCGCCATCCGGCCCGAGGCGATTACTGTTGAAACCGCCCCCAATCTTGCCGGCGCGCTCAAGGGTACTGTCAGCAAGTCGAGCTATGTCGGAACCCACATGGAATACACCATCGACACCGCCGCCGGGTCGCTGTTCGCCACCTGCCCTCGCGTAGAACGGCCGCTCGCGCCCGGCGCCGCCGTCGCCCTGATACTCGCGCCGCGCGGCGTTATCGTCGTGCCGGGCGCATGAACATCCGGCTGTCGTTTCTGCTGGCGCTCTTCGCGCTTGGCGCCTGTGCGCCGACGCCGCCGCCCCGCACCGCCGTTGGATTGCAGCCGCTCGGCCCCTGCCCCGCCAGCTCGTGGCGGCCCGCCACACCGCCACCAACGGCGAGCGCCAAGACATCGATCGTCCTGCTGGCGGTCCAGGAATGGGGCCGCTTCGGCAAGCAAACCCTCACTTTCTCCCGGACCAATGAGCCGAGGCTCGAATGGCTGGGCGTTCAGGAGCGCGACGCGCCCGAGCGCATCCGCGACTACTGGGCGGCCGTCGATAAACCCGAATTGAGCGGCTTGAACGACATTCCGTGGTCGGCGGCCTTCATATCCTGGGCGATCGAGAGCGCCGGGGTGCCGCGCGATCTGTTCTGTCCCGACCAGCGCCACACGATCTATGTCGAACGTCTGGTCGAACGCGCCCGTCGGAGCGGCGCCGGCTTCCTGCCGCACCGGCCGAATGAGTACACACCGCGCGTGGGGGATCTGCTCTGCTCGTCACGCGAGGGCAGCGGGACGACACTCGACAACCTCAACCGCGGCGCCGGCCACTGCGACATTGTGGTCGAGGTCCGGCCGAGCGAGGTCCATGCCATCGGTGGAAACGTCCGCGATTCGGTCAGCCGCAGCATCTTCCCTTTGGATGCGTCGGGATATATGACGGCCTTGTCCGGTCGGCCGCTCTTCGCCGTCATTGAAAATCGTCTGCCTTGAGGGAATGCGATGTCGTTGCACGATTACATCATCATCGGGGCCGGTTCGGCGGGCTGCGCGCTGGCGGCCCGACTGGGTGATGACCTGGCAGCGAGCATCCTCGTGCTCGAGGCCGGCCCGCCCGACTCGTCCTTCTTGCTCAAGATGCCGTCGGGCTTCGCGCGACTCGGCCAGAAAAGCCGCTTCAACTGGCGCTACGAGACGGTGCCGCAAAAGCATTGCAACGACCGGCGCATGTACTGGCCACGCGGCAAGACGCTGGGTGGGTCTTCGTCGGTCAACGCCATGCTCTATGTCCGCGGCCACGCCTCGGATTACGACCACTGGCGCCAGCTCGGCAACGAGGGCTGGAGCTATGAGGATGTGCTGCCGTTCTTCAAGAAGGCCGAGAACAACGAGCGCGGCGGCGACGATTTCCACGGCGACGATGGGCCGCTCAATGTCTCCGACCAGGCCAGCCCGGCCAAGCTGAACGAGGCCTTCCTCGCCGCCTGCGAACAGGCCGGCCACAAGCGTGTCGCCGACTTCAACGGCGCCGAACAGGAAGGCGTCGGCTATTATCAGGTGACGCAGCGCAACCGCGAACGCTGGAGCACCGCCAGCGCCTATCTGCGGCCGGCGGTAATCCGCGGCAACAAGCAGGTCGTGGTCGAGACCGATGCCGTCGTCGAACGAATCATCTTCGATGGCACGCGCGCCATGGGCGTGCGCTATCGCAAGAACGGCCAGGACGAGGTCGCGCGCTGCGCCAAGGACATCATCCTGTGCGGCGGCGCCGTCAATTCACCACAACTGCTGCTGCTGTCCGGCGTCGGCCCCGCCGAGCACCTGCGCTCGCTGGGCATCGCTGTCGTGGCCGACCTGCCGGGCGTTGGCGGCAACCTGCAGGACCATCTCGACGCCGGCCTGCTGCAATTCTGCACGACGCGCGATACCTACGAAAGCTCGAGCAAGATCCTCGCACTGGCTCAGTATGCGATGAAACGGCAGGGCCCCGGCACCTCACCGCTGGCCGAGAGCGGCGGCTTCGCCCGCACGCGTCCCGGTCTGTCGGCGCCCGACGTGCAGTTGCACTTCATCCCGGCGATGGTCGTCGATCACGGCCGCACCAAGATGAAGAAGAACGGATTCACTCTGCACGTTTGCGCATTGCGTCCGGAGAGCACCGGCACCGTTCGGCTGAAGAGCACCGATCCCTACGAGCATCCGCTGATCGACGCCAATTACCTGGCCGCGCACGGCGACATCGACACGCTGATCGCCGGCGTGAAAATGGGCCGCGATATCATCGCCCAGGCGGGCCTCGATCCCTATCGTGGCGCCGAGTTCCATCCCGGCGCCGCGGCGAAGAGCGACGCCGAGATCGAGCAATGGCTCCGTGGCAATGCCGAGACGATCTATCACCCCGCTGGCTCCTGCAAGATGGGCCCGGACAGCGATACGATGGCCGTCGTCGACAACCAGTGCCGCGTTCATGGCGTCGAGGGGCTGCGCGTCGTCGATGCCTCGGTCATGCCGACGCTGGTCGGCGGCAATACCAATGCGCCGACGATCATGATCGCCGAGCGCATCGCCGCCTTCATCCAGGGTGACGCGAAGTATATCGCGCCGCCGCTGACCAACTTTTTTCAGTAGGCCCGGTTCTCCGCGACCAGCATCCACGGCCGGCCCGGAACCGCGGTCAGGCGGCCGCGCCCGTCGAGCGGAAACAGGCTCATGGTGACGCTGTTCTTGACGTTGCCGCCGACGGCGTGAGCGAAGCCACCCTTCACGTCGACCACGACGTCGCAATGGCTCGCCGTGCTGTCGATGCGTTTCTTGGCGGTATGCGGGTCGGCGGTGCGCCACGAGGGGCCCGCCGTGCCGCTGCAGACAAGATCGCCGGCCTTGGGCGAATACTCGTTGGGCGCATGCAGCAGGAAGCCGCCGCTGCGCTGGCGCTCGTAGAGCGACGAGAGGTAGCCGCCATGCCGGCCCGAGGGCGGGAAATCACGGCTGCTGACGCCGGCATGCGTCATCACCCAGGAAACGAAAGCGCCCGACCACGGCCGGCCTGAAGTCGTGCCGGTCCATTCGGGATGGCCGCAGCTGCCCCAATAGTCGCCGACGCGGCTGGCCAGGGGTTCGCTGCGCTCCGACAGGCCATTGCGGTTGGTATAGCCATTGGCGCTGTGCTGGCCGCCATAGACGACCGTCGACCGGCCGAACCGGGCCCATTCCCTCCAGGCAACGGCTGCGATCTTGTTGTTCGGAGCGCGGTCGTTGAAACTGTCGCCGCGCTCGACGCTGCCGCAGGCGGCTACGGCCAGCAAAAGCATCAAGACAACCGGTTTCAGGATGAGGCGGAAAATCATCTAGAACTTTAAGTTTTTGGAATAACTTATTGGTATTATTGCATTTAAAAATAACATAACGGCTGAATAATGTCACGAGGGCGCATCCGGATATTGGAAGAGAAGGCTTTTCGCTCGCGGCTGGCCGGCACTGGAGACGCGCGACAAGGGCGGCTGGCGATAGCGCTTCGCCGATGGTTACACAAAAAGATCCAATTCAATCAATGCCTTGGGCGGCGACGATCGAATCGACTCGAAGATTATTTCTACCCTCGAAGCGCCCTATCGGGCACGCGGCCAACGGCCGGTCTGGCGCCTGACGCCGCTGGCTCCTGCCGGCACCACCGAGGCTTTGGAGGCTCGCGGCTACGCGGTGATCGAGGAAAGCTTCCTGCAGGTCTGCCCTCTCCATGAGGGCTTCATCGCCGATCCGGCAGTCCAGATTCTGGCCGTTCCCACACCGGCCTGGCTGGGCGCCTTCATAATCCACAGTCCCGTCGCGCCGCAGCATCATGTGCCGATGGAGGCGATGCTGCGGTCGGTCACGGCGCCCGTGGGCTTCGCCTTCGTCGAGGAGGCTGGCCAGCCGATGGCCATGGCCATCGGTGCGGTCGACGGCGACCATATGGGGTTTTTCGACGTGCTGGTGATGCCGGCCGCCCGGCGCCGCGGCCTCGCCCGACGGGTCGCCGAGAGCCTCTATGCCTGGGCTTGGGACAAGGGAGCGCGCTTTGCCTATCTGCAGGTCGTGGCGACCAATGCCGCCGCCCGCCCGCTCTACGCGGCGCAGGGATTCGAGACAGTCTACAGCTACCATTATCGGGCGCCTCCGGCCTAAGATGGCCGTCCAGGGAGGCAAAAGACAAAATGACAAACCACGTTTGGGAAAAGAGCTATCCGCCGGGTGTGAAGTGGGAGCTCGACGTTCCGAAGATGACGATCCATCAGAGCTTCGAGGATAGCTGCGCGAAATACGGCGACCGGCCACTCACCGACTTCCTCGACAAGGTGATGACCTTCAAGGACTACAAGGAGGCCTCGGATCGCGCCGCGGCGGGCTTCCAGAAACTGGGCGTGAAGCCCGGCGTCCATGTCGGCCTCTACCTGCCCAATACGCCGCATTACATCATCGCCTTCTTCGGCGTGCTCAAGGCCGGCGGCCGCGTCGTCAATTACAGCCCGCTCGATGCCGCGCGCGAGCTCGAGTTCAAGATCGGCGATTCGGAAACCGACATCCTGGTGACGCTCGACGTCGCCGCGCTCTACCCGAAGATGGCGGCGATGCGCGGCAAGACGCGACTCAAGAAATTGATCGTCGGTTCGATCGCCGATTACCTGCCCTGGCCCAAGAGCTGGCTCTACCCCATCGCCAAGAAGAAAGAGCTTTCGACCTGGCCACGCGACGACTTCCACATGTCGTTCAAGGACCTGCTCAACAACGACGGCAAGTACACCGCCCATCCCTCGAGCACCGACCTTTGGGACGAGGTGGCGATCCTGCAATACACCGGCGGCACCACCGGCCTGCCCAAGGCCGCGATGTTGACGCATGGCTGCGTCATGGCGGCGATGAGCCAGGGCCAAGCCTGGACCACGCCATATACGACCCCGGGCACGGAGAAGGTCGTCTGCGTCCTGCCGCTGTTCCATATCTACGCGCTGTCGGGAATCATGCTGGGCGCCGTGCGCAACGGCAATCAGCTCATCCTCTATCCGCGTCCCGACATCGACATGATCGTGAAGGACCTCGCCACCAAGCGGCCAACCTTCCTGCCCGGCGTGCCGACGCTCTACACGGCAATCCTGAAGCATCCCAAGGCCAAGGACCTCGACCTCAAGTCGCTCAAGATCTGCATGTCGGGCGGCGCGCCGCTGCCGGTCGAAGTGCAGCAGAGCTTCGAGAAGCTGACCGGCACGACGCTGATCGAGGGCTATGGCCTGACCGAGACCTCGCCCACCGGCGCCATCTGCCCGGTCGACAAGAGCGTCCGCCGCGTCGGCTCCTGCGGCGTGCCGATGCCCGGCACGATCATCGAGATCCGCGACATGGAAAAGGGCGACACCGTGCTGCCGCCCGGCAAGAATCATGTCGGCGAGGTCTGCATCATCGGCCCGCAGGTCATGAAGGGTTACTGGAAGAAGCAGGAGGAGACCGACAACGTCCTGTTCAGCCATCCCGCCAGCAACTGGAAGGGCCTGCGCACCGGCGACATGGGCTACATGGACGCAGACGGCTGGGTCTTCCTGGTCGACCGCTCCAAGGATCTCATCATCTCCTCGGGCTACAATGTCTATCCGCGCATGATCGAGGAGGCCGTCTACGAGCATCCCGCGGTCGACGAGGTGATCGTGATCGGCATTCCCCATCCGCACCGTCAGGAAGCGCCCAAGGTCTTCGCCAAGCTGAAGCCCGGCGCCTCGCTCACCTTCGAGGAGTTGCTGAAACATCTCGACGGCAAGGTCGGCAAGCACGAGATGCCGGTGGCACTGGAGATCCGCGCCGAGTTGCCCAAGACGCCGGTCGGCAAGCTCTCCAAGAAGGAACTGAAGGAAGAAGAGCGCGCCAAGGCCAAGGTGGCGGCGTAACGCATGGTGGGGCGCCGCTCCTTTCTCCTGGGCGGCGCCAGCCTCGCCTTGGGCGGTTGCTTCGACCGTCCCTGCCACGAGGCCAATCCGGAGCAGAAAAAATTCCTCGACGGATTGGCGGTGCTGGCCAAGCCGGCGCTCACCTCCAGCAATCCGCTGGCAATCGAGGAAGCCGCCAAGCAGAGCGTGGCGCGGGCCGACAAAGTCGGTGCCTTCAGCGAGTGGTGCGGCATCCTGCGCAAGATCGAGGGCAATTCCGAAAACGTCGCCATCACCATCGAGGTCGGCCCCAACGTATCGCTCTATGCTTTCAACGACTGGACGCTGGCCATGGCCGGCACGGTCGCCGATCTTTTCTCGACCCGATCCCGTCAGTCGAAACCGCCGGGCCTTTCCGAAGCAGCCCTTGCGGCGCTAAAAACATTCCGGCTGGGCGATCGCGTCCAGCTTGCCGGACGCATGGGTGAGATCGCGGGATCCGGTCTGTTCGATTTCTCCCGACTGCTCGGCAAGAGCGAAGCGGAGAACCGTCAATTCCTGCAAACACCGCGCTTCGTGGCGCGCATCGAGGCCCTCGGGCCGCCAAAGAAAAAATAGAACCAGAGAAGTAGAGCCAGAGAAGTAGAGAAAGGGTCCCCGAGTTGCCGTCCTTCAATTACGATTTCCCCTACACCAGCAAGAAGCTGCCGGTCTTCGCCGCCAACATCGTGGCCTCCTCGCAGCATCTCGCGGCCACCGCCGGCCTGCGCATGATGGCCAAGGGCGGCAACGCCGTCGACGCCGCGATCGCCAGCGCCATCGCCATCACGGTCGTCGAACCGACGATGAACGGCATCGGCGCCGACGCCTTCTGCATCCTGTGGGATGGCAAGAAGCTGGTGGGCCTCAACGCCTCGGGCCATTCGCCGGCGCTGATGACGCCCGACAAGTATGTCGGCCAGACGGCGATGCCGAATACCGGCTGGGGCTGCGTGACGACGCCGGGCGCGGTGTCGCTGTGGATGGAGTTGCACAAGCGCTATGGCAAGCTGCCGTTCGCCGATCTGTTCCAGCCGGCGATCAAATATGCCAGCGACGGCTTCCGCGTCTCCTACATGGTGTCGCGCCAGTGGACGAGCGCGATCGATCGCCTCAAGGGCCAGGAGAGCTGGGTCAAAGCGTTCCTGCCCAACGGCAGCGCGCCCAAGCCGGGTGAGCTGTGGAAGTTTCCCGACCAGGCAAGAACACTCACGAAGATCGCCGAGAGCAAGGGCGAGGCCTTCTATCGCGGCGAACTTGCCGAGGCGATGGACAAGTACTCCCGGGAAACCGGCGGTTACCTGCGCAAGGAAGATCTCGCCGCGCACAAGGCCGATTGGGTCGATCCCATCGGCCTCACCTATCGCGGCACGACGCTGCATGAGATCCCGCCCTCGGGCCAGGGCATCGCTGCCTGCATGGCGCTGGGCATCCTCGAGAACTTCGACCTCGCCGGCCATGACTGCGACGGCCCGGAGATCCAACACCTGCGCATCGAGGCCATGAAGCTCGCCTTCGCCGACATCTACAAGTACGTGGCCGACCCGCGCTTCATGGACGTGACGCCGGCGCAGATGCTCGACAAGGGTTACCTCAAGAGCCGCGCCAAGCTGATCGACCCCAAGAAGGCCAAGGACTTCGGCCCCGGCGTGCCCAAGGACAGCAGCACGATCTATCTCGGCACCGCCGACGAGTCCGGCATGATGGTGTCGCTGATCCAGTCGAACTTCACCGGCTTCGGCTCGGGCATCGTGCCGCCGGGCACCGGCATCGCGCTCCAGAATCGCGGCTCCGGCTTCGTGACGACCAAGGGCCACGCCAACGAAGTCGGACCGGGCAAGCGCCCCTTCCACACGATCATCCCGGCCTTCATCACCAAGGATGGCAAACCGGTTGCGACCTTCGGCCTGATGGGCGGCGCCATGCAGCCGCAGGGCCACATGCAGGTCTTCTCGCGCATCGTCGATTACGGCCAGAATCCGCAAACCGCCATCGACGCCGCGCGCTGGCGCGTGCACGAGAGCGACGGCACGGTCTGGACCGAAGAGAACCTGCCGGCGGCGACAGCGAGCGGCCTCGAAGCGCGCGGCCACAAGCTCACGCGCACCAAGGACCCGAGCTTCGCCTTCGGCTCGAGCCAGATCATCTGGAAATACCCCGATGGCGGCCCCTACCTCGGCGCCTCGGAGAGCCGGCGCGACGGTGCGGCGGTCGGATTCTAGCGGATGAACTGGGGCGCCAGGCCCCTTCCATTCCTATCGATTTCGCACGGAGCGGACTCTCGCGACTGACGACAGCCGAGTTCTGCTCAACGAAGAATCGACTGCAACTTCATGGCGACGCCCATGTCGCCTTCGATCTTGAGCTTGCCGGTCATGAACGCGGTCATGCCGTCGAGCTTGCGGCTGATCAGGTCGTCGAAGTCGCTGAAGTCCATCTTGATCGTGCAGTCGGCATCCTTGTCGTCGTTGCTGACGACCGGCGGCGTCTGGGTGCCGTCGATGTGAACGACACCCTGATCGGTGCTGAACTTCACGGTGTTGCCGAAGGCCGTCTTCGAGGAAGAACCTTCCTTCATTTTCGCGGTGATTTCCTGCAAGGTCATGGCGGTTTCCTCGTCGGCCAATGTGGGTCCGGCGGACTTACTTGACCTTTACGTAAACGTCAACTACAGGCCGATGAAACGGCCGTTCAGAGCAGTTTCGGGGGAAATATGACGTATCGGTCGGTCTTCAAACCGGGGCTGTTCGAGGGCCAGACCGTGATCGTCACGGGTGGCGGCAGCGGTATCGGCCGTTGCACCGCGCACGAGATCGCGGCCCTCGGCGCGCATGTCGTCATCGCCGGCCGCAAGCTCGAAAAACTGCAGACCGTGAAGGCCGAGATCGAGGCCACCGGCGGCACCTGCGAGACGCATAGCTTCGACATCCGCGAAGAAATCCAGGTGAAGGAGGCGATCGCCGCCATCGTGGCGAAGAACGGCCGCATCCACGGCCTGTTCAACAATGCCGGCGGTCAGTTCCCCTCGCCCGCCGCCAGCCTCAGCGCCAAGGGCTTCGACGTCGTGGTGCGCAACAACCTCACCGGCGGCTTCATCGTCAGCCGCGAGGTCTATACGCAATCGATGCAGCAGCACGGCGGCTCGATCGTCAACATGACCGCCGATTACCGCAACGGCTTCCCCAACATGGTGCATACCGGCGCCGCGCGCGCCGGCATGGCCAATCTCACCATGACGCTGGCCTATGAATGGGCCGTCTCCGGCGTGCGCGTGAACTCGGTCGCACCGGGCTGGATCGCGTCCTCCGGCATGGACACCTATACCGGCGACTTCAAGGAACAGATCCCCAAGCTCAAGGGTTACTGCCCGCTCGGCCGCCTCGGCACCGAGAGCGAGGTCTCCGCTGCCGTCTGCTTCCTGCTGAGCGATGCCTCCGCTTACATGACTGGCACCGAGCTGCGCATCGACGGCGGCGTGCCGCTGGCCAACCGCTCCGTCGACCTGCCGACGACCGACAAGTCGCAGGCCTTCAACGGCTTCCATCTCGCCAAGACGCCCAAAGTGCTGGGAGGCGAGTAGACGATGCCGACAATCGAGAGCCAGATCGACAAGAACGGCGAAGACTTCAAGCGCAACCGCGAGCAGATGCTGGCGGCCATCGCCGAGTTCCGCGCCGCCGAAGCCAGCGTACAGGCCGCATCGGAGAAATCGCGCGAACGCTTCGCCAAACGCAAGCAACTGATGCCGCGTGAACGCATCGCCCTGCTGCTCGACCGTGGCGCCCCCTTCCTCGAATTGATGCCACTGGCCGGCTATCGCATGCATGACGACAAGGACGGCTCGAGCGCCGGCGGCGGCTCGGTTTCCGGCGTCGGTTATGTCGAGGGCGTGCGCTGCATCGTCTCGGCCTCCAACAGCGCTATCAAAGGCGGCACGGTGGCGCCGTCGGGCCAGCGCAAGGGCCAGCGCGTGCAGCAGATCGTCATGGAGAACAAGCTGCCGGTCGTGAATTTGGTGGAATCCGGTGGCGCCAATCTCCTCTATCAGGCCGAGATTTTCGTGCCCGGCGGCCGCGGCTTCGCCAACCAGGCCCGCATGTCGGCGCGCGGCATCCCGCAGGTCACGGTGGTCCACGGTTCGTCGACGGCGGGCGGCGCCTATCTGCCCGGCCTCTCGGACTACGTCATCATGGTGCGCAATCAGGCCAAGGTCTTTCTCGCCGGCCCACCGCTCCTTAAGGCAGCGACCGGCGAGATCGCCACCGACGAGGACCTCGGCGGGGCGGAGATGCACGCTACCGTCTCGGGCGTCGCCGAATGGATGGCTGAGAACGATTCGGACGGCATCCGCATGGCGCGCGACGTGATCGCCACGTGGCACTGGAACGACAAGCTGCCCCCCAAACCCGCGCGCACTTTCAAGACACCACTTTACGACATCGAAGAGCTGTGCGGCGTTGTCCCGCCCTCGCACAAAGACCCCTACGACGTGCGCGAGGTCATCGCCCGACTGGTCGATGCCTCCGACTTCCTCGAGTTCAAGGGCCTGTTCGACCAGCAGACGATCTGCGGCTGGGCCGAGATCGAGGGCGAGCCCATCGCAATCATCGGCAACAACGGCCCGATCACGACCAAGGGTGCCGTGAAGGCCGCGCAATTTATCCAGCTCTGCTGTCAGCAGGGCACGCCCATAGTCTACCTGCAGAACACCACGGGCTACATGGTGGGCACCGAGAGCGAGCGCGGCGGCATCGTCAAGCACGGCTCCAAGATGATCCAGGCCGTGGCCAATGCGACGGTGCCGCAGATCACCATTGTTATCGGCGGCAGTTTCGGCGCCGGCAATTACGGCATGTGCGGCCGTGCGTACGATCCGCGCTTCATCTTCGCCTGGCCCAACAGCCGCACCGCCGTCATGGGTGGCGAGCAGGCCGCCGGCGTCATGAAGACCGTGACCGAGCAGAAGCACCTGCGCGAAGGAACGGAGCCACCCCGCGAGCAGATCGACAAGATGTTCAAGGGCATCGTCGACCAGTTCGACCGCGAATCGACGGCGCTCTACGGCACCGCGCATCTGTGGGATGACGGCATCATCGATCCGCGAGATACCCGGCGAATCCTGGCTTTCACTCTCTCCATCGCCCGCGAGTCGATCGTGCGGCCACTCAATCCCAGCACCTTCGGCGTGGCGAGGATGTAACGAGATGAAATTCACGCCCGAACATGAAGCGCTGCGCGTCACCTGGAAGACGCTGATCGACCGCGAGGTCAATCCCTACGTCGACCAATGGGAGAAGGACGGGCAATTCCCGGCCCACGAGCTGTTCAAGAAGATGGGCAACGCCGGCCTGCTAGGCGTCGACAAGCCGGTCGAGTTCGGCGGCCTCGGTCTCGATTTCTCCTACACCATGATGTGCGCCGAATCGCTCGGCATGGTGAATGGCGGCTCGATCCCCATGGCAACGGGCGTGCAGATCTCCATGGCGACGCCCGCGCTCGCCCGCTACGGCAGCGACGAGTTGCGCCAGGAGTTCCTCGCCCCGTCGATCAGTGGCGATTACGTGGCCTGCCTCGGCGTCTCGGAAATCGGCGCGGGCTCGGACGTGGCCTCGATCAAGACCACGGCGACCCGCGTCGGCGGTGACTGGGTGATCAACGGCGGCAAGATGTGGACGACCAACGGCGCGCAGGCCGACTGGATGTGCCTGCTCGCCAATACCGGCGAGGGTCAGACGCACAAGAACAAGTCGCTGATCGTCGTGCCGATGAAGACCAAGGGCATCAAGATCGCCAACAAGCTGAACAAGCTCGGCATGCGGGCCTCCGACACGGTGCAGACCTTCTTCGACGATGTGCGCGTGCCGGTGCGCTTTACGATCGGCCAGCCGGGCCAAGGTTTCATCTACCAGATGCAGCAGTTCCAGGAGGAGCGGTTGTGGGCCGGCGCCGGCTCATTGATGACCTGCGAGCGCATCATCAACGCCACGGTCGACTACACGCGTGAGCGCAAGGTCTTCGGCAAGCCGCTGCTCGACAACCAGGTCGTCCACTTTCGTCTCGCCGAGCTCAAGAGCGAGGTCGAGGCATTGCGCTCCATTGTCTATCGCGCCTGCGAGGATTATCTCGCCGGCAAGGACGTCACCATGCTGGCCTCCATGGCGAAGCTGAAGGCTGGCCGCCTGCGCCGCGAGGTCTCCGACGCCTGCCTGCAATACTGGGGCGGTGCCGGTTACCTCTGGGACAATCCGGTGGCGCGCGGTTATCGCGACGGCCGCCTCGGCTCGATCGGCGGCGGCGCCGACGAGGTCATGCTGCAGATCATCGCCAAGCTGATGGGCACCCTGCCACGCCTCGGGAATCGGTAGGGGGAACCGCCAGATGCAATTCACCCAGGAACACGACGAGATCCGCCGCACGCTGCGGACGATCATCGACAAGGACATCAATCCGCATGTCGACCAGTGGGAAGAGGACGGCATTTTCCCCGCGCATGAGGTCTTCAAGAAGCTGGGCAATGCCGGCCTGCTGGGCGTCCACAAGCCGGTCGAATACGGCGGCATGGCGCTCGACTACTCCTACGCCATGGTGATGGCGGAGGAGCTGGGTCACATCAATTGCGGCTCGGTGCCCATGGCCATCGGCGTGCAGACCGACATGGCGACACCGGCGCTGGCGCGCTACGGCAGCGACGCGCTGCGCAAAGAGTTCCTCGTTCCCTCGATTGCCGGCGATTTCGTGGCTTGCCTCGGCGTTTCCGAAGTCGGCGCCGGCTCGGATGTCGCCTCGATCAAGACGACGGCAAAGCGCGTCGGCGGCGACTGGGTCATCAACGGCGGCAAGATGTGGACGACCAACGGCACCCAGGCCGACTGGATGTGCCTGCTCGCCAGCACCGGTGAAGGCCCCGCCCACAAGAACAAATCGCTGATCTGCCTGCCGATGAAGACCCGGGGGGTGCAGGTCGTGAAGCAGCTCGACAAGCTCGGTATGCGCAGCTCCGACACGGCGCAGATCTTCCTCGACGACGTGAAAGTGCCGGTAGGCAATCTGATCGGCCAGGAAGGCATGGGCTTCGTCTACCAGATGCAGCAGTTCCAGGAGGAGCGGCTGTGGGGTGCCATCTCGGCGGTGGTCGGCATGGAACGCCTGATCGACCAGACCATCGACTACACCCGCGAGCGCAAGGTCTTCGGCCGGCCGCTGCTCGACAATCAGGTCATCCACTTCAAGCTGGCCGAGTTGCGCACCGAGATCGAGCTGGTGCGCTCGCTCTGCTATCGCGCCTGCGAGGAATACATCGACGGCAAGGAAGTGACGCAGCTTGCCTCGATGGCCAAGCTCAAGGCCGGCCGCATGATGCGCCTCGTCACCGATGGTTGCCTGCAATACTGGGGCGGCGCCGGTTACCTCTGGGAATCCCCGACCGCCCGCGCCTTCCGCGATTCGCGCCTGGCTTCCATTGGCGGCGGTGCCGACGAGGTCATGTTGCAGATCATTGCCAAGGGAATGGGCACCTTGCCGAGAGTGGATAACCGCTGATGGGGGATGTCATGCCGGAATTCGCCTCCAAGTACGAAACCCTCCTGCTGCGGCGCGACCGCTCTCGTCTCTACGTGACACTCAACCGTCCGGCGGTGAAGAACGCGCTCAACCCCACTCTCATCGGCGAGTTGCGCACGGTGTTCGAGAACCTGCGCGAGCGGCGCGACATCAAAGTCGTGATTCTGCGCGGCGCCGGCGGCACCTTCTGCGCTGGCGCCGACCTCAAGAACATGGAGCAGAGCTTCACGGAAAAGCCGCGGCTGGGTGAGAAGGACCCGATCGCCGTCTGGAATCGCGGCTTCGGCACCTTCCTCGAGATGGTCAACACCACGCCGCAGGTCGTCGTCGCCGCCATCGAGGGCTATGCCATCGCCGGTGGCTTTGGCATTGCCTGTGTCTCCGACGTGGCGATCTGCACAGAAGGTACAGGCTTCGCCATGAGCGAGACCGCCATCGGCATCGTGCCGGCGCAGATCGCGCCCTTTGTCGCCGCCCGCATCGGCGTGCCGCAGACGCGGCACCTGACCCTGACGGCGGCCCGCTTCAAGGGACCGGAAGCCTATCGCCTCGGCATCGCGCATTATCTGGTGAAGGACACGGCCGAACTCGACACCAAGCTGGAAGAGGTCCTGAAGCAGATCGACAAATGCGCGCCCATCGCCAATGCGCTCACCAAGGAAGTGGTGATGCGGGTCGGCACCGAGCCGCTGTCCCGCGTTCTCGACTTCGCCGCCGACAAGTTCGCCGAGGCGCGGCGGGGACCGGAGGCCGGTGAAGGCCTGCGCGCCTTCGCCGAGAAGCGCCCGGCGAAATGGGCGGCGGAGTAATGGCCTTCGGCAAAATTCTGGTTGCCAATCGCGGCGAGATCGCCTGGCGCATCATGCGGACGGCCAGGGCGATGAGCTACGGCACCGTCGCGGTTTATTCCGACGCCGACAAGGATGCCCCGCACGTGGCCTTCGCCGACGAGGCTGTTCGAATCGGCCCGCCACCAGTGGGCGAGAGCTATCTCAGCATCGACCGCATCCTCGAAGCTGCCCACAAGAGCGGCGCTGACGCCATCCATCCCGGCTACGGCTTTCTCTCGGAGAACGAGGCCTTCGCCACGGCCTGCAAGAAAGCGGGTCTCGTCTTCATCGGCCCGCCGCCGGCCGCCATCGCCGCCATGGGCAACAAGGCCGCCGCCAAGCGGCGTATGATCGATGCCGGCGTGCCCTGCGTGCCGGGCTATCAGGGCGCCGACCAGAGCGACGCCAATCTCGACAAAGAAGCGCGCGAGATCGGTCTGCCGGTGATGGTCAAGGCCGCCGCAGGTGGCGGTGGACGCGGCATGCGGCTGGTAGAACGGGCGAGCGATCTGCTCGACGCCATCCGAACGGCACGCACGGAAGCGGAAAGCGCCTTCGGTTCGGGCGAACTGATCCTCGAAAAGGCAGTGATCGATTCGCGCCACGTCGAAATCCAGGTCTTCGCCGACGCCCACGGCAATGTCATTCATCTGGGCGAGCGCGACTGCTCGGTGCAGCGCCGCCATCAGAAGGTGATCGAGGAAGCCCCCTCGCCCGCCGTCGATGCCGGCCTGCGGTCGCGCATGGGCGCGGCCGCGGTAGCGGCGGCCAAGGCCATCGGCTATCGCGGCGCCGGCACGGTCGAATTCCTGCTGGGCAACGACGGCGAATTCTATTTCCTCGAGATGAACACCCGCCTGCAGGTCGAACATCCGGTGACCGAGGCGATCACCGGCCTCGATCTCGTCGAATGGCAGTTGCGCGTGGCGCATGGCGAGCCTCTGCCGCTCACCCAGGAGCAAGTGCGCTTCGCCGGCCATGCCATCGAAGCCCGGCTCTATGCCGAGGATGCCTATGGCGGCTTCCTGCCGCAGACCGGCCGCATCGATGTCTGGCGGCCGGCTTCGGGGCTCGGTGTCCGCATCGATCACGGCATGAAGGACGGATTGGCGATCTCGCCCTTCTACGATCCCATGATCGCCAAGGTGATCGCCCATGGCGCCACCCGCGAAGAAGCCCGCATCCGCCTGATCAAGGCGCTGCGCGACACGGTCGTCCTCGGGCCGACGACCAACCGGCATTTCCTCATTCGCCTTCTCGAACATCCGGAGTTCGCCGCCGGCGAGGCCACGACCGCGTTCCTGGGCAAGCACACCTTCCCGGCGCCTGCGATCACCGATCGACATTGGGCGCTCGCCGCCTCGCTCCTGTGGCGGCAATCGGCGATGCGCTATCCTGCCGATCTGCGTGGCTGGCGCAACTCCAATCCCGAGCCGACGCCGATCCGGCTTGCCGTAGGCGATAGCGAGCGCACGATCCGTCTTGCCACGGCTGATATCGGTACCGACACAGCACCCTTTCACATCGACGGCAGCGACATTGTCGTCGATCTCGATGCATTTACCGTGCGCTTCCACGACCGGACTTACGCACCGCCTGCATCGGCTGTGGCCGGCAGCGATGGCAAGTTGCGCGCGCCGATGGATGGCCGCATCGTGTCGATCAAGGTCGCGCCCGGAGACAAGGTGGCGCGCGGCCAGACTTTGATCGTGCTCGAGGCCATGAAGATCCAGCATCAACTCAAGGCCGTGCTCGACGCCGAGGTTGCCTCGGTTTCGGTGGAGGAAGGCCAACAGGTCTCCAACCGCACCGTGCTCCTCACCATGGCAGGAGCTGCCGCTTGAAGGCCGTGCTTGCGGCGGCGCTGGCGCTTGTCTTCTCCGTCCCGCTTGCCGCGCAGGCGCAGGAGGAGCGCGATCCGGCGATGACCTCGCTCGGCCCCAACTGCAAGGAGGACTACGAGGCCTATATTCTCGGCCCCTATCCCCGTGCCTTTGCGCAATCGCCGGACAAGCGCCGATGCGGCTATGGCACCGGTGGTGATTCGCGTCTGCTCGTCGAAGCTACCGCGCTCAAATCGTGTGGGCCAACCTGCACCATCACCAAGCGCTCGCCCGAGGTGCAGCCCGACGACAAGCTGACGCCGGCCGAGATGCGGCCGGCGCAGCGCGATCCAACCTCGCGCTATCGCGGTCCCAAGGACTCGGTCGGCGTCGTGATCTGGAGCCCCGGCAGCACGCCCAACGCCCTGCCGTCGCGCAATTCGACCGCCGCCTTCGTGCGCACCTTCAACGAGGCTAAATGGGACGTCTGGCGCGTCGACCGCACGGAGCCCGGCCAGAACACGCTGAAGGGCGCGCAGGAAGTGCTGAGCCAGGCGATCGAGAAGGTGAAGGGCGCGGGTTACCAGCGCATCGTGCTGGCCGGCCAGTCGGCCGGCGGCTTCATCTCGCTGATCCTCGCCGCCCGTCGCACCGACATCGAGGCCGCCATCGCCACCGCACCGGCGATCCGCGGCGACATGACGGAGAAGAAGGTCGACGACCTGCAGCGCGCGCTCAAGGAATTCGACGCCGTCCTCTCGATGCGCAAGAACCCCGCGACGCGCCTCGCCGTCGCACTCTTCTCGGCCGACCCCTTCGAACCGTCGGCGGTGCAGCGCGCCACCATCATGGAGCGCCGCGCCAAGGAGCTGGGCTGGCCGATCCTGCTGATCGACCGGCCGGACGGGTTGATCGGCCACGATGCCGGCCGCGGTGTACCCTTCGCCATACGTCACCGCGACTGCCTGCTGCGCTTCGTCGAACTGCCAAAGCTTGAGGGCGGCATGCACGACTGCAACGCCATCCTGCGGGCGCCGCGCTGATCCGATGCCGTTGCATGTCGAGACCGTCTCCCATCGCTATGGCAGCGTAGAAGCGCTCGACGGAATCGATCTCGACATCGCCGACGGTGAGACCGTGGCCCTGATCGGCCCCTCGGGCTGCGGCAAGTCCACCCTGCTCGGCATCCTGGGCGGATTGCTCAAGCCCAGCGCCGGCCGGGTCACGCTGTCGGGCGAGCCGCCGGCCGATTCGCTCAATCCCTTTACCTATGTCTTCCAGGACTTCGCGCTGCTGCCGTGGCGTACGGTCGAGCAGAACGTCGCCATCCCGCTCGAACACCGCAGGCTGGGCACCGCCGAACGCCGGATGCGGATCGCCGATGCGCTCGCCCTCACGGGGCTGACCGAATTCGCGGCAGCCTTCCCGCGCCAGCTTTCCGGCGGCATGCGCCAGCGCGTCGGCATCGCCCGGGCATTGGTGGTGCGGCCGGCCGTGCTGCTGCTCGACGAGCCGCTGTCGGCGCTGGATGCGCAAACGCGCGAATTGCTGATGGAAGACCTGCTGGCCATCTGGGCGCGCGAGAAAAGCACCCGCGTCTACGTCACCCACAATCTCGAGGAAGCGGCGCGCCTGGCCGACCGCGTCGTCGTGCTGTCGCGCCGCCCCGGCCGCATCCGCGAGATCCTCGCCATCGACGTGCCGATACAGGAACGTGGCAGGCCCGAGCACGCCGGCCTGCTGATCGAGGTCCATCGCAAGCTCTGGTCACTGATCCGCGACGAGGCGGCGACGGCCGACCGCGAGATGCAGCATGTCTGATCGCCGCATCGTGCCGTTCAGGGGCGGCGGCTTTAGCCCTTCGCCGCGCCGCATCCTGCCCTGGATCGTCTTCGTCGTGCTGATCGCGCTGTGGCAGGCGGCATCGAGCATCGGACTGCTGCCGCAACTCTTCATGCCCAGCCCGTGGACCGTCCTGCAGGCATTGCAGGCGCTGTGGCAGGACGGATCGCTGGCCGAACATCTCTGGGCGTCGCTCAAACGCATCGTGCCGGGCTGGATCATTGGCACGGCGGCCGGACTGATGGTCGGCCTGGCCATGGGCATCTTCTCCGCCGCGCGTGCTGCCGGACTGCCGATCGTCTCGGCGCTGTTCCCGATCCCCAAGATCGCGCTGCTGCCGCTGCTGATTCTATGGTTCGGCATCGGCGAACCCTCGAAGATCGCGACCATCGCGCTCGGCGTCTTCTTCCCGACGGCGATCTCGGCCTATAGCGCCTGCGATTCGGTGCCGCGCAACCTCATCCGCATGGGCCAGAGCTTCGGCCTGCCTGCCCCCGACATCGTCTGGAAGATCCTGCTGCCCGGCGCCATGCCGGGCATTCTCTCCGGCTTCCGCATCTCCGCCTCGGTGGCCTTGCTGCTGGTGGTGGCCGCTGAAATGATCGGCGCCCAGCAGGGCATTGGCGCCTTCGTGCTGATGGCCGGCAATCTGATGCAAACCGACCAGCTACTGGCCGGCGTGGTCATGCTCTCGATCCTGGGCCTGCTGATATCCTGGGGTCTCGGCGCCACGGAAAAATGGGTGCTGCGCTGGCGTTGAGCTAAAGAAGAACAAAGAGGAGGAACCAAAAATGCGTAAACTATTGCTCGCCGGTTTGGCGTTCGTGGCGTTCACCGGCGGTGCCACCGCCCAGCCCTATCCCAACAAGCCGATCACCATTGTCGTGCCCTGCGCGGCCGGCGGGCCGACCGATCTGATGGCCCGCATCGTCGGCGAGCGCATGGCCAAGGAACTGG